>CAIYWM010000314.1 GCA_903929895.1 uncultured Alphaproteobacteria bacterium | reverse complement strand
CGAGGCCATGATCGCCGAATTGCCCGATGCGGGCGGTGCCGGCGGCATGGGCGGAATGGGTGGCGGCGGCATGGGTGGAATGGGTGGCGGCATGGGGGGCATGGGCTTCTAGCCCGTGCCGTCGAGGTCGCGGTCGCGAACACGCAAAGCTTACGCCGGAGGCCCAATGACCCTGCGTCCGGAATATTCACTCGGCCACTCGGCCTATAACGACTTCCTGTTCGGCTCGCTGGGCCAGGACGCGGCGGGCACGGAGGTCACCGTGCTCTCCGCCCTGTCGCGGCTGGGAATCGATCCGTGGCAGGAGGCGGCGCGTCTCGCCTCCCTGCCGCGCGACGCGGCAGCCGAGGCTCTGGCCGCCACCATCCAGCGCCTGCCCGACCGGACGGGGCAGGACGCCGAGGTGCCGAAGATCGCGGCCCGCCTGGTGGCCTTGTTACCGGAGGGCGCCGTCGCGGACATCCCGCAGACCAAGGAGGCCCGCGTTGCCTCGCTCGCCGTGACGAAGGCAAACCGTAAGGTTGAGACACCGGAGAAGGGCGCAACCGCGAAAGCAGCACCCGCCGCCGGCCCGAAATCGAAGGCCAGCCTCACGACCTGGCTGATATGGGGAGCGCTCGCTCTGGCGTTCTATTTCCTGATCGTGCAGCTCACGCCCACGCGCAACCTCGAATCCGAGGGACGCGAGACCCAGCAGGGCTCCTGATAGTCTGAAGGTTCGACGCGTCTCACGCCGACAGTCGATGCTGCAGGAAGAAGCGCACGAACTCGGCGCTGGCGTCGGGGCCCCTCGGGTCGGTGAAGGAACCGTCTCCGCTTCCGCCCGACCAGGCATGACCGATCCCCTGGAGGACCCATTGCTCGCCGATGCAGCGATCTTTGCGGTCGTGTGTCGCCGTGCGTGTAAAGGCGATGTTGGTCGCGGTCTCTCCTCGTATCACGCGCGTGCGAACGCCGGACCCACCCGAGGCCTGTTCGATGGCCTGATCGCCGTTGACGGGACTGACGGTCGTGTCGCGATCGCCGTGAAAGACGATGGTCGGCACCACGCGTTCGTTCCGGACGAGGCGGTGGGGTGCGGGTGCTCCCTGCCGCATGGCCGAGAAGGCGCCGGGCACGTCGCGCGCCGCGCCGCAGGCCAGCCCCGAATGGATGCCGACGGCGGCATAGAGGTCGGGATAGGTGGCGCCCATGATCGCCGCCGCGGCGCCGCCGGCGGACAGTCCCGCCACGTAGACGCGCTCTTCGTCGATGGCGTGATCGCAGATGATCTGCCGCGTGAGCGTCGCGATCAGGTGAGGCTCTCCCGCGTCACGGCGCTGGTCGCCTTCATTGAACCAGTTCCAGCACTTGCCGGGGTTCGCGGAGCTGGGCTGCTCCGGGTAGGCCACGAAGAACATCCGCTCATCGGCCAGCGCATTCATGCGCGTGCCGGCCGCGAAATCATCCGGTGACTGCGTGCATCCGTGAAGCATCACGATCAACGGCAGGGGTCGCCCGTCATGGGCTGCCGGACTGTAGAGCTTGAAGCGGCGGCTGCCGGCTGCGTCCCGGACGGTGTGATACTGGAAGGACGACGTTCCGGAGGGCGGGACGAGGTCGAAGAAGGATGCGCGGGCCGTCCCGGCCTGGCGTTCATCCTGTCTCTCGACGCCTCCATGGCTGGCTTCGGGAGAGCCTCCCCTCAGGATGGTCATCGCTTCGACGAGCTTGCCTTCGCGGGTCAGTCGCAGCGCCTCGAACATGTCGGCACGATGTAGGTTCATGGGGGTACTCTCTTACGCTTTGAGCTGAAGGACTCTTCGAGAAGATCGTGCGACTAGTGCATGCGGTCTCCCAGGGCGCTCTTCACCTCGTCGCTCGCGTGGAGCGCTCCGAGGATCTGAAGCGAGCCGATGGTCGCCCTCGCCAGTTCACCCGACACGTCGGGGGCGATGACGGCCAGGCCGAGGACCTGGATGTCGAGTCGTTCGCCGGCCTCACGAACGGCTTCCAGTTCCTGGCGGCTGTAGGTGCGCAATCCCAGTTCAAGCTTCCGCCGGCTGACGAGCTGCCTTACCGCATCGCCATGACGGTCGAGTTGGCCCCGAATGGCGGTTCGGATGAAATCGCTCCGGTTCGAGTAGAAGCCTTCGCGCACCAGAAGGTCGATCTGCCCCAGGTCGACCAAACCGAGGTTCATCGTGATTTTCTCGGTTTCGGGGGGCTTGCTTCGAGTGTCGCTCACTTTGCCATCCACATGGATGGTATATGGATGGTGAGCGTGCCCCTTGCAAGACCCTGGCGGGTCGCTGTCCAGAACGCGAAGCGCACCCCGTCCCTGCTTCCCATACCGTTTCAGCGCCCGGCCGCAGCGTCTACCTTGTTCGGGTCCGGTCGATGAGGGCAACGAGGTCGTCGACGGTGACCAGCCTGTCGGATTCGGTATCTGAGATCTCGACGCCGAACACATCCTCAGCCGCCATCACCAGCTCGACGAAGTCGAGGCTGGTCGCGCCGAGGTCGGCCACGAGCGCGGCATCGCCCCGCGCCCGATCGGGCGGAATGCCGAGGACGGTCCCGACGATGTCACGCACCTGGGCCGGGAGGGTTTCGAGTCCGGGCGTGGGGACCGTAGGTGTCTGCGTGCCGGAGAGCATCATGGCGAACCTCGGGTTGGTTAATCTGGCGGGCGTCCCGCACCACGCGACCGCGCCAGGGCCTTTACACAACTTGTAACGCAAATCGCTCGCGCCGGTTGCGGTGGCGGCAAGCTCCCCGTTACTCATCCGCGGCCTGCCATCGTCAACACAGCGATGACCAGTCCACTGTCCCCAGTCCACCGCCCTTCGTCAGGAAGCGCCGGCCGGTGTCCGAAGCAGAGCGTACGAAACGACCAGCACCGCAAGGATGACCGGCAACAGGAAAGGCGGATCGTACCAGTGATTCATGCGTGCGCTCCTCCAGTGAGGGCGGGAGCACATGCCTCTCTCAGCCATCGCAAGCCAAACGACACGTGGGCGATGGTGTCCCTGTCTACACGCGGCATCGATCCCTGTCGAGGAAGCCCTCTCCGTGGGGGATGCCCAGGAAAGATGTAACCGCGCGCCCGCGAGATGCTAGAATGCAGTCGCTCCGGAGCATCCACGACAGGAGTTTTGATGCCCCTCCTCGGCAAGGGAATGCTGCTCACGTTCACCGACGTGGCTGCGCGGGACGAGCGTGACTACAACGAGTGGTACAATCGCGAACACATCGACGATCGTGTGAACCTGCCGGGTTTCCATCGCGGCCGGCGGTACGCCGCGGTGCGCGGTACGCCGAGATATCTCGCCACCTACGAATGCGACACCGTCGCCATCCTTGGCACTACCAACTATCTGCAGACGCTGGACCACCAGACGCCGTGGAGCCAGCGGGTGATGGCGCGCTTCACGCATTTCGTCCGGATGACCCTGCGCATCCATGTCGACCAGACGCACGGGGTGGGCGCAGCACTGGCGACGGTGCGCTTCGTGCCTGACCCGCACCGGCGCAAGGCCCTGACCCAGTGGCTCTCCGAGCAGGCGCTGCCGAAGCTGATCGCGCGTCCCGGCGTGCTGGGCGCTGCCGTCGGCGAAAACGATCTCGAAGTTGTCCATGCGCCGCTCCAGGACAAGAGCATGGACCATCCCAGGGCCGACGAGGCCGAATGGGTCGTGTTGATCGAGGGCTCGGATGTCACGGCCGTCGGCGCCGCCGCGCGTGCCCTGTTTACGCAGGCAAACCGCAGATCCTTCGACATCGAAGCCGCCCCCACGATCAGCACCTGGCGCTTCCTGTTCGGCAACCAGCGATGACGTATCTTTGACCCGCTGTTGATCGAGCCATCGCATAGGGTCGCCGCGTGTCCAATCAGCGCATCATCTCCTGGCTGAAGCTCGCGACGCTGGTCGCCCTCTGCCTGCCCGCCGTCGATCTCGCCTGGCGCTGGTACGCCGGCGATCTCGATCCACGCCCCGTCACGCTTGCCACCCACGCCACCGGCGACTGGGCGATCGTGTTCCTGCTGGTCTCGCTGGCGCTGACGCCGGCGCGCGCGGTGTTCGACTGGTCGCCGCTCATCCATATCCGGCGATGGGTCGGCGTCGGGGCGGCGCTCTACGTCGTCGCCCACCTGCTGATCTACGTGCTCGACCAGAAATGGAACCTGATCGTCGTCGCCACCGAGATCGTGAAACGCTTCTATCTCACCATCGGCTTCGTGGCCCTCCTCGCCCTGGTGGCGCTGGCAATCACCTCGACCAACGGCTGGCAGAAGCGGCTGAAGCGCAACTGGAAGCGCCTGCACTGGCTGGTCTATCCGGCGGTGACGCTGGCCCTCCTCCACTTCTTCATCCAGTCCAAGGTCAAGATCGGCGAGGCCGCCTTCGCCGCCGGACTTTTCGCCTGGCTGATGCTGTGGCGCGTGCTGCCCGTGCGGCGGCGCACCGGCTTCGCCGGCCTGTTCCTGCTCGCCGCCGCCGCCACCCTGGTCACGGCGATCTTCGAGGCCTCGTGGTACGGGCTGGTGAACGGGATCGATCCGATGCGCGTGCTGGCCGCCAACCTCGATCCCGAGCTGGTGCCGCGCCCGGCCCAGAAAGTGCTGGCGGTCTCCCTGCTGGTGATCGTGCTGGTCGCGCTGCGGCGCGGGCTCGCTGCGGCGGCCAGGCTCTGGACGCAGCGCTATATCCGAAGGACTATATCGCCTTCCTGATCGGAAGAGGACATGACTCCGGACGAATGGACGGCCGTACGGCTGAGCCTCCTGATCGCCACGACGGCGACGCTCTGCAGCCTGCCGTTCGGCATCGCCATCGCCTGGCTGCTGGCGCGTGGACGCTTCTGGGGCAAGAGCCTGCTCGACACGCTGGTTCACCTGCCATTGATCATGCCGCCCGTCGTCACCGGCTACCTGCTGCTCCTGTCGTTCGGCCGGCGCGGACCGATCGGCGGCTTCCTGGCCGAGGAATTCGGCATCGTCTTCTCCTTCCGCTGGACCGGCGCCGCGCTCGCCTGTGCCGTGATGGGCTTTCCGCTGCTGGTGCGCGCCATCCGCCTGTCCATCGAGGCCGTCGACCAGCGACTCGAAGCGGCCGCGGGCACGCTGGGCGCCCATCCGCTCTGGGTCTTCGCGACCATCACCCTGCCGCTCTGCCTGCCCGGCATCATCGCCGGCGCGATCCTGGCCTTCGCCAAGTCGATGGGCGAGTTCGGCGCCACCATCACCTTCGTCTCCAACATCCCGGGCGAGACGCAGACCCTGCCGTCCCTGATCTACACCTTGACCCAGGTGCCGGGTGGCGACGCCGCCGCGATGCACCTCACCCTGGTCTCGATCGCGATCTCCATGCTGGCGCTGCTCGGGTCCGAGCTGCTGGCCAAGCGCATCGGGGCGAGGCGGCAGACGGCATGAGCCTCGACATCGACGTCGACCACAGGCGCGGCGCCTTCAGGCTCCAGGCCCGCTTCACCGCCGCCCCGGGACTGACGGCGCTGTTCGGCCGCTCGGGCTCCGGCAAGACCAGCCTGGTCAGCATCGTGGGTGGCTTGATCCGTCCCGACCGCGGTCGCGTCGTCATCGACGGGCAGACCCTCGTCGATACCGAACGGGGCGTCTTCGTGCCCGCGCACCGACGGCGCATCGGTTACGTCTTCCAGGACAGCCGCCTGTTCCCGCATCTCAGCGTGCGGCGCAACCTGCTCTACGGGCGCTGGTTTGCGCGCGGAGCCGGAGGCGCGACGGCAGACCTCGGCGCGGTGATCGAGCTGCTGGGCATCGGCCATCTGCTCGAGCGCCATCCGGACTCGCTGTCGGGCGGCGAGAAGCAGAGGGTCGCCATCGGCCGCGCCCTGCTCGCAAGGCCGCGCCTGATCCTCATGGACGAGCCGCTCGCCTCGCTCGACGAAGCGCGGCGCGCCGAGATCCTGCCCTACATCGAACGGCTGCGCGACGAAGCCGGCGTCCCCATCCTGTACGTCAGCCACTCGGTCGCCGAGGTGGCGCGGCTCGCCACGACGGTCGTGATCCTGAGCGACGGCAGGATCACGGCGGTCGGGCCGGTCCAGGACATCCTGCCGATCGCCGACGCCGCGGATGGCGGCGCGGTGCTGGAGGCGAGGATCGTCCGGCACGACGAGACGTTCCACCTGTCGGTGCTGGAAAGCGCCGCCGGCGAGCTGCAGGTGCCGCGCCTCGATGCGCCCGTCGGCGCGCCGGTGCGCGCCTACATTCGTTCGCGGGACGTGATGCTCAGCCTGCAGCGGCCCGAGGACATCAGCGCGCTGAACGTGCTGGCCGGGCGAATCGCGTCGATCACCCCGACGTCCACCGCGCAGGCCGATATCCGCCTGGACTGCAACGGCGCCCTCCTGATGGCCCGGCTGACGGCCAAATCGGTCGATCGGCTGGCCCTGGCCCCCGGACGGCCGGTCTTCGCGGTCGTCAAGAGCGTGTCATTCGAACGCAGTTAACTGCGCTAGAGTGTGGGCGGGCATCCGGCCCGCCAATGAAGCCTGGGGAAACCGAATGAAATCGATGTCGCTGCCGCTGCCGCTCACGCCGCGATTCATCACCTGGACGCTGGCGACCGCCTTCGCCGTGCTGCTGGGCGTCGCCTGGGCCGTCGATCCCCGCTCGTGGTGGATCGGCGTTGGCTTCCTCATCGCCCTCTTCCTCGCCGGCGTGGGCCTCTACGATTATTTCCAGACCAAACACGCGGTGCTGCGCAACTACCCCATCGCCGCGCATTTGCGCTTCATCTTCGAGGCGATCCGGCCCGAGATGCGCCAGTACTTCTTCGAGGGCGAGAAGGACGGCATGCCGTTCCCGCGCGACCGGCGGGCGATCGTCTACCAGCGCGCCAAGTCGATGCTCGACGTCCGGCCCTTCGGTACGACCCACGATGTCTATGCCGAAGGCTACGAGTGGATGACGCACTCGATTGCGCCCACGCCGGTCAGCAAGGAGCCGTTCCGCATCTCCATCGGCGGACCCGACTGCACGCAGCCCTACTCCGCCTCGATCTTCAACATCTCGGCCATGAGCTTCGGATCGCTCAGCGCCAACGCCATCCGCGCCCTGAACGGCGGCGCCAGGCTGGGCCGCTTCGCGCACGACACCGGCGAAGGCGGCTACAGCCCCTATCACCGCGAGGGCGGCGGCGACATCATCTGGGAGATCGGCTCCGGCTATTTCGGCGCCCGCAACCCCGACGGTACCTTCTCGGCCGAGAAGTTCGCCGCCGGCGCCGCCAACCCGCAGGTCAAGATGGTCGAGCTGAAGCTCAGCCAGGGAGCCAAGCCCGGTCATGGCGGCGTGCTGCCGGCCCCCAAGGTCAGCGAGGAGATCGCCCTCACGCGCGGCGTGCCGGTCGGCGTGGACTGCATCTCGCCCTCGCACCACAGCGCCTTCGCGACGCCGATCGAGATGATGAAGTTCATCGGCGAGATGCGCCGTCTCTCGGGTGGCAAGCCGGCCGGCTTCAAGCTCTGCGTCGGTCACGAGTGGGAATTCCTCGCGATCTGCAAGGCGATGCTGGAGACCGGAATCTATCCCGACTTCATCGTCGTCGACGGCAAGGAAGGCGGTACCGGTGCGGCGCCGATGGAATTCCTCGACCATGTCGGCAAGCCGATGCGGCAGGGCCTGCACATCGTGCACAACGCCCTGGTGGGCATCGGCGCCCGTCAGCGAATCAAGATCGGCGTCGCCGGCAAGATCGTCACCGCCTTCGACATCATCCGGGCGATGGCGCTGGGCGCCGACTGGTGCAATTCGGCGCGCGGCTTCATGTTCGCGGTCGGCTGCATCCAGTCGCAGTCCTGCCATACCGACCGTTGCCCCACGGGGGTCGCCACCCAGGATCCGACGCGCCAGCGCGCCCTGGTCGTGCCGGACAAGATGGAGCGCGTGGTGAATTTCCACCGTGCCACCCTCCACGAACTGGCCGAGCTCACCGCCGCCGCGGGCCTCGACCATCCGGCCGACTTCAAGCCCATCCATATCTCCCGTCGCATCTCGCCCAGCGTCGTGGCGACCTATGCCGACCTCTATCCGGCGCTGGCCGAGGGTGAGCTGGTGTCGGGCACCAGCGACAAGCGTTGGCGGCGGGCCTGGGACATGGCGCACACCGATTCGTTCCGCGCGACGGCCTGAATCCACGTAAACCTGTTGCGAATCCTCGTTGGTTGGCCCAGCAATTGGCCAATCAACGAGGAAACGACCATGACCGCTCCGTTCGACTTCGCGCCCCTGCTGGCGCCCGGCACACCCGCTCCCGCCGCCAAGTGGAACGGCTTCCCGAAGTACAATTTCATCGGCGGCCACAACGACGCCGGCAACGTGCCCGTCCAGGCGCTGATCGACGCGGCGACGTCGGTGCTGACGCGCGAGGGCGCGACGCTCGCGACCTATGGGCTGAACAGCGGGCCGCTGGGCTACAAGCCGTTGCGTGAGTTCCTCTCGGCCAAGCTCAAGGACCATGCAGCCATCGAGTGCGCCCCGGATGAGATCCTGATCACCTCGGGCTCGATGCAGGGCCTCGACTTGATCAACAGCCTGCTGGTGACGAAGGGCGACACCGTCATCATCGAGCAGGAGACCTATGGCGGCGCGCTGACCAAGCTGAACAAGCTGGGCGCCAACGTGATCGGCATCCCGCTCGACGACGAGGGGCTGCGGCTCGACGTGCTGAAGCAGAAGCTCGAGGAACTGAAGCAGAAGGGCATCACGCCCAAGTACATCTACACGATCCCGACGGTGCAGAATCCGACCGGCGCCATCATGGGCGAGGCGCGCCGCGCCGAGCTGCTGAAGATCGCCGCCGAGTACGGCGTCATGATCTTCGAGGACGAGTGCTATTCCGACCTGATCTGGAGCGGCAAGCGCCCGCCCTCGCTCTACGCCATGGCCAAGGGCGAAGGCGTCATCTTCATCGGCTCCTTCTCCAAGTCGATCGCCCCGGCGCTGCGGGTCGGCTACATCGTGGCCAAATGGGACATCCTCGGCCGCATCCTCGGCCTCAAGCAGGATGCCGGTTCCGGCGCGCTCGAGCAGATGGTGCTGGCGGAGTTCTGCACGCAGCATTTCGCCAACCACGTGCCGAAGCTCAACAAGACCCTCGCGGCCAAGCTGCAGGTCCTGCGCGAGGCGCTGGCCGAACAGTTCGGCACCGCCGCCGAGTTCGGCGATCCCGAGGGCGGCATCTATCTCTGGATCAAGCTGCCCGACCAGGTCGACACGACGAAGCTCGCCCAGGCCGCCCTCGCCGCCGGCGTCTCTCTCAATCCCGGTCCGGAATGGTCGACCAACAAGGAATATGCCCGCTCGCGCCTGCGGCTCTGCTTCGCCAACCCCGAGCCCGAGACGATCCGCAAGGGCGTCGAGGTCCTGGCCGAAGTCTGCCGCCGCGAATTCGGCGTCCCCCTGCGCTCGTCCAACGTCGAGAAGAAGTAGGTCTTCCTCCTCCCCCGTCACACGGGGGAGGCAAGCTACAGCGCACCTACATCTCCTGCGGCACCATCACCATCCACGACACGCCGAACTTGTCGGCGACGCAGCCGAAGCGCGGGGAGAAGAACGTCTTGCCGATCGGCATCTGGATCTGGCCGTCCCTGGCCAGCGCCTCGAAGGCCCTGTCGGCTTCCGCTTCGGTCGCGACATCGAGGGCAAGAGAAAATCCCTGGAAGTTCGTCCTGCCGTCGTTCGCCATGCCGTCGGAACACATGATCATCGCCTCGCCGATCCGCAGGCTGGCATGCATCACCGCCTCGGGATCGACCTTCAAGTGTTCTGCCGCGCCGGCATCGGGATTCTCCTTGAATCGCATCATCATCTCGACCTGGGCGCCGAGCCTCTCCTGGTAAAAGGCGAGCGCCTCCTCGCAACGGCCGTTGAAGAACAGATAGGGCTGAACCGCCATTTCATCCTCCTGGGTTACGGGCTCTTCTCGAACTCGGTATCGATCTGGATCTGGATGGGATCGGTGAACAGCGCCGGCAGCCCGTAGTCCTGCGGGTTGATCGTCGCAACGGCATGGACGCCGATCCGCGGCTTGCCCTCGAAGCCCTTGCCCGCGCCGCCCAGCTCGACGTCGAAGGTGACGAGTCTGGTCTTGCCCATCAGCGTGAACTGTCCCTCGACCTTGCCGCGCGTTTTGTCGACCGGCTTGAACGACGTCGAGACGAAAGTGGCTTCGGGGAAGGTCTTGGACTTCAGGAAGTT
>CAIYWM010000313.1 GCA_903929895.1 uncultured Alphaproteobacteria bacterium | reverse complement strand
GGCCAGGGCCGCCAGCCATGACTGCAGGGCACTTTCGTCCTTCACCTCGAAGGCATCGATGCCGCAGCGGTGCATGAACTGGAACTGGTCGCGCAGCACGTCGCCCACGGCGCGGATCTCGCCCCGAAATTCGAGACGCTCGCGCAGGATGCGGGCGTGGCTAAAGGCGCGGCCATCGCGATAGGTCGGGAACTCGAGTGCCACCAGCGCGAAGTGCCGGATATCCGCCCCCAGCTGGGCCGGCATTTCCGACGACTTCAGGCGCAGGCCCAGCGGCTCGCCCCGGGCCAGCAGCTGCTCGCGTTCCTCGGTGAAGCGCGCCAGGCTGACGATCACGGGGCCGTCGACGGGAAGTGGCTCGCCGTCGTCAACGCCAACCCAGGGGTCGGCAACCAGGGCGCCTGCCTTAATGAGCGGCATCGTAGAGGCTTTCCTTGAACGGGGCGGCGCCCACGCGACGATAACAGGCCAGGAAGGTCTCGCCTTCCGAGGCGCGGACACCAAGATAGGTCTTCACGACCGTCTCCACGGCATCGACCACATCATCATAGGCAAAGGCAGGCCCGAGGATGTCGCCGATGGAGGCGTTCTCGTCGGCGCTGCCGCCCAGGGTGATCTGGTAGAATTCCTCACCCTTCTTGTCGACGCCCAGAATGCCGATGTGGCCCACATGGTGATGGCCACAGGCGTTGATGCAGCCCGATATCTTGATCTTCAATTCGCCAATGCCATGGGCGCGATCAAGATCGGCGAAGCGCTCGGAAATGCGCTGGGCGACGGGGATCGAGCGCGCATTGGCGAGGTCGCAATAGTCGAGGCCCGGGCAGGCGATGATATCGGTGATCTTGCCGACATTGGCTTCGGCAAAGCCCAGCACTGCCAGCGACCGGTAGACCAGCAGGAGGTCCTCGACGGCGACATGCGGGAAGATCAGGTTCTGCTCGTGGCTGACCCGCAGCTCGGCCTGGCTGTAGGCCTCCGCAATGTCGGCAACGCCGTCCATCTGCGCGGCACTCGCATCGCCCGGGGGCGCGCCAGCGGGCTTCAGCGAGGCCGTCACGATGGCATAGCCGGGCACGCGGTGCGGGGCGACGTTGGACTTGAGCCAGAGCGCGAAGTCCGGATCGTCGAGACGCTGGACCTCGACCCGGCCTGAAACGGCGGGTCGCGGCGGCAAGACCGGCGTTGCGAACTGGCGGGCGATCGCCTCGATGGTCGCGTCCGGCAGCTTGAGCGCACCATCGCGGTTCGCGGCATACTCGGCCTCGACCTCCTCTCGCATCTTCTCGACGCCGACCTCGTGCACCAGGATCTTGATGCGGGCCTTGTAGAGGTTGTCGCGACGTCCGTAGCGATTGTAGACGCGCAACGTCGATTCGAGATAGGCGAGCAGCTCGTCCTTCGGCAGGAACTCGCGCAGCGTCTTGCCGATCATCGGCGTACGGCCGAGACCGCCACCCACGATCACCTCGAAGCCGACCTCGCCCTGCTCGTTGCGCCACAGGCGCAAGCCGATGTCGTGCACCCGCACGGCGGCGCGATCGTTGGGGGAGCCCGTGATGGCGATCTTGAACTTGCGCGGCAAGAAGGTGAACTCGGGATGCAGCGTCGACCACTGACGCACGATCTCGGCCCAGATGCGCGGATCCTCGATCTCGTCGATCGCCGCCCCGGCATAGTGGTCGGCGGTCACGTTTCGGATGCAGTTGCCCGACGTCTGCATCGCATGCATGTCGACCTCGGCCAACGCCGCCAGCGCGTCCGGCGCATCCTCCAGCTTGATCCAGTTGAGCTGCAGGTTCTGGCGCGTCGTGAAGTGGCCATAGCCGCGGTCGTACTTGCGAGAGATGTCGGCCAGCTTGCGCAGCTGGCGCGACGACAGCGTGCCGTAGGGAACGGCGATGCGCAGCATGTAGGCGTGAAGCTGCAGGTAGAGGCCGTTGTGCAGGCGCAGAGGCTTGAACCGCTCCTCGGTCAGCTCGCCGGCCAGCCGGCGGCGCACCTGATCGCGGAACTGCTCGACCCTCTCGGAGACGAGAGTCCGGTCGTAATCGTCGTACTTGTAGAAATGAGTGTCAGGCATAACGCACCGCATCGGCCGCGATGGCATCGAAGGTGAGGCCCGAGGCGCGGATCTTTTCGCGAAGCGACAGCGGCTCGATCGTGCCGTCCTCATCCTCGGTCACCGCCACCAGGAAAGGATCGACCACGCTGAAGGCCTCGACCCGTGCGCGCTCCAGCAGGAACTCGGCGTTGCGCTTGTCGCGCGCGACCGCCGCATGCTCCAAACGATCGGTCCATTGCCCCGCCTCGTCGAGCCAGACGACCATGCCGTCGACCAGCCGGTTCGCCGATGCGACTTGAAGGTCGCCGCTGAGATTCTTGGCCATCAGGACACCTTCGAGAGCACGGGGTTTGCGGAGACGGCGGCATAGGCCGCGACGTCGCCCATGATGATGAGGCTGGGACCGGCCACACCGCTTTGGGCATGGGCGGCGGCGAGCCGCGCAAGATCGCCGAGCCGGCCGGTCGAGACCCGCTGGTCGGGCCGCGTGCC
>CAIYWM010000312.1 GCA_903929895.1 uncultured Alphaproteobacteria bacterium | reverse complement strand
TGGGGCGGGCTGCTCAACTGGCGGGCCACCGACAACATCGAGGTCAACGGCGGCCTCGTCAACGGCTGGAACGGACTCGCCTCTCCCTACAGTAAAGCCAACTTCCTCGGTCGCGTCAGGCTGAAGAACGACGACAATTCCCGGGCGGTGCAGTTTGCGATCATTTCAGGCGATGAGGGCAACGACTTCTCGCCACTCTTCCAACCGCAGCCGCTGCTCGTCTCTGCCAACCGCACCCGTTACAGCCTCATCTTCGAAGCCCGCCCGTCCAACAACGTCGAATACGTCTTCCACCAGTGGTACGGTGCGCAGGCCAACGGTCTCGCAGACGGCACCACCGCCATCTGGACCGGCATCGATCAGTATCTTTACTGGTCGGCCAGCAAGACCTGGAAGTGGGGCGCCCGCTTCGAGTGGTTCGACGACATCGACGGCACCCGCGTGGGTCTGAACCGCCCCAGCAATCCCAACCACGTGCCGCTGCCTGGCAACTACTTTTCGCTCACGCTCGGCCCGAACTGGGTGCCCACCGCCAACATCCTCGTGCGGCCCGCCTTCCGCTGGGACTTCTTCAGCGGCAGAAGCGGTGTCAATCCGTTCAACGACGGCGTCAGCACCAACCAGACGATGCTGGGCTTCGACGCGATCCAGAAGTTTTAGACCACCGGCACCAGCGACGATCCCGCTGACCTACTGCCGGGCACCGGCCTCGATCTGCTTCTGGATCTTCTCCAGATTGAACGAACCCGGCGTCTGGCTGGGCGGATACTCCTTCATCGACATCAGGAACTTCCCCGCCAGCTGCTGGAGTGGAACCACGACGTACGGCCGGTCGAGGAACCAGTCGTTGTAGGTGTTGGAGTTGTGCTGCGACTTTTCGAAGGGGTCGCGGCGGAGGTTGAAGAGCAACGGCACCCGCAGTTCCGTGAAAGGCTCCCGCCAGACGCCGAACGCCTCGCCGCGGTTCTCCAGAAACACCACCTTCCAGTCGGCGTAGCGGATGGCCACGATCTGGCCGTCGTCGTTGACGTAGAAAAACTCGGTGCGAGGCGACTTGTCCGCCTTGGCCGTCAGGTAGTCCATCTGGTTGTGGCCGTCGATGGCATTGCGGTACTGCCGGCCGTTGAGCGAGACGCCCTTGGCGAGCTGTTGCTTGATGTCGGAACTGCCGGCGGCCGCCGCGAAGGTCGGCAGCCAGTCTTCGTGTGACACGATCCCGTTGAGCGTCACGCCCGCGGGAAACTTCCCGGGCCAACGGACAAAGGCCGGCACGCGATAGGCCCCCTCCCAGTTGGAGTTCTTCTCGCTGCGAAACGGCGTGGTGCCGGCATCAGGCCACGTGTTGTAGTGGGGGCCATTGTCTGTCGAGTAGAGCACGATCGTGTCGTTGGCGATGCCGAGGTCGTCGAGCGCCTGGAGCATCGCGCCGACGTGGGCGTCGTGCTCGACCATGCCGTCGCTGTACTCGTCCTGCCCCGACTTGCCGAGGTTGGCCTCTTTGACGTGGGTGC
>CAIYWM010000311.1 GCA_903929895.1 uncultured Alphaproteobacteria bacterium | reverse complement strand
GGTCACGTCGATGCGGAAGCCCGAGAGACCCGCGAACGTGATCTCGTAGGCGATGTCGACCTGGCGCGCGTCAGATGCCGCGCCCTGGGCTGTCGCCACGGCAGGAGCCGCCACGCTCAAGGCAAACGCCGCCAAGGCCTTGCGAAATCTCATGCGAGTCCCTTTCTCGGAGGGGCTTACTTCGGCCTGTCCGGCACGATAGAAGGCCGACGCTCTCTTCGCCACCCAACATGGTGGCTCAATAAGGCATTTTTCGTTCATGTCGAAAACCGTCACGGACGGCGCTCCCCCTATGGACACCCCGCGAACCTGGGGGGTCATCGCGATCCTGGGCCGCCATTTGTGGCCAAAGGGTGAACCGGGCCTGCGCGCGCGGGTGATGGTGGCCCTGGTCCTGCTGGTCGTCGCCAAGGTCACCAACGTCTACGTCCCGCTTCTCTACAAGGACGCCGTCGATGCGCTGGGAACGCCCGCGGCGCAGGCAGTCGCGGTGCCGATCGCCCTGATCGTCGCCTACGGGGCCGCCCGCGTGCTGGCTCAGGCCTTCGGCGAAATTCGCGACGCCATTTTCGCCCCGGTGGCCCAGCGGGCGATCCGCAACCTGGCGCTCGAAGTGTTCGGGCATCTCCATGCACTGTCGCTGCGGTTCCATCTCGAGCGGCAGACGGGCGGCATCAGTCGCGTCATCGAGCGCGGCACGCAGGGCATGGACTTCCTGATCCGCTTCACGACCTTCAACATCCTGCCGACGCTGTTCGAGATCATCCTGGTTGGCGGCATCCTGTGGAGCCTCTACGACTGGCGGTTCTCCGTCGTGACGCTGGTCGTGGTCGGCGTCTACATCGTCTTCTCGATCGTCTTCTCGGAATGGCGCATCAAGTTCGTGCGCTCGATGAACGAGGCCGACACCGATGCGAACGCCAAGGCGATCGACAGCCTGCTGAACTTCGAGACCGTGAAGTATTTCGGCAACGAGCCGCACGAGGCACGGCGCTACGATGTCGGCCGCCGGCGCTACGAGAATGCCGCGATCCGCTCCAGCCGCACGCTCTCGCTGCTCAACATCGGGCAGGGCACCATCATCGCGGTCGGTCTCGTGGCGGTGATGGCGATGGCGGGCCAGGGCGTGATCGCCGGCACGATGACGATCGGCGACTTCGTTGCGGTCAACGCCTTCCTGATCCAGCTCTACATGCCGCTCAACATGCTGGGCTTCGCCTATCGCGAGATCCGCAACGCGCTGGTCAACATGGAGAAGATGTTCGGCCTCCTCGACGTGCCGGCCGAGATCGCCGACAGGCCGGGCGCGCCGCCGCTCGCCGTGGCCGGGGCCGAGATCGTGTTCGACCATGTCGACTTCTGCTACGAGCCGTCGCGGCCGATCCTGCACGATGTCAGCTTCCGCGTGGCGCCCGGCCACACGGTGGCCATCGTCGGCTCGAGCGGCGCCGGCAAGTCGACCATCTCGCGCATCCTGTTCCGCTTCTACGATGTCTCGGCCGGCCATGTGCGGATCGACGGCCAGGACATCCGCGACGTCCAGCAGGCGAGCCTGCGCGCCGCGATCGGCGTCGTGCCGCAGGACACCGTGCTGTTCAACGACACGATCTACTACAACATCGCCTACGGCCGCCCCGGCGCCAGCCGCGAGGAGGTCGAGGAGGCCGCGCGTCTGGCCCGCATCCACGATTTCATCGTGGCCCTGCCGCAGGGCTACGAGGCCACGGTGGGCGAGCGCGGGCTGAAGCTCTCCGGCGGCGAGAAGCAGCGCGTGGCGATCGCGCGGACCATCCTCAAGAACCCGCGCATCCTGTTGTTCGACGAGGCGACCAGCGCGCTCGATACCCGCACCGAGCAGGAAATCCAGCGCTCGCTGGAAGAGGTCAGCCGTGGCCGCACCACGGTGATCATCGCCCATCGCCTGTCGACCATCATCAACGCCGACGAGATCATCGTGCTCGACCGCGGCCGCGTCGCCGAGCGCGGCCGTCATGGCGAGCTGCTGGCCCGCAACGGCCTGTACGCCGACATGTGGCGCCGCCAGCAGGAAGCCGCCGCCGCGGCCGAGCGCCGGGTCGAGGAGCCGGCCTCCTTCCGCGCCGAGGGGCACCTGCGTGTCGGCGACTAGGCCGGCCGCCACCGGCCCCTGGCGTTCCCTCGTTCCGGTCTTCGCCGCCTGCGCCGCCATCGGCCTGCAGTCGGGTGCGGCGATGCCGCTGGTACCGCTCGCGCTGGAGCGTCAGGGCGAGAGCAAGCTCACCATCGGCATCGTCGCCGCCGCCTGGGCGATCGGCATGCTCACGACCGGGCCCTTCATTCCGCGGCTGGCCGCCCGCTTCGGCGCCGTGCCGCTCATCCTGGCCGCCGTCATGGCCGGTTCCCTGTGTGCGGTCGGCTATACGCTGGTCACGAATCCGGTCGCGTGGTTCGCGCTCACCTTCCTGCACGGCGCGGTCGGCGGCGTGCCGTGGGTGGTGAGCGAGATCTGGATGAATCTCGTCGTCGAGGAGAAGCG
>CAIYWM010000310.1 GCA_903929895.1 uncultured Alphaproteobacteria bacterium | reverse complement strand
GAAAAGGCCGACAGCAAGCTGCATGCCTTCATCGAGGTCTATGCTAAGGAGGCCCGCGCGATCGCCGACGGCGCCGATGCCGCCCGCGCCTCGGGATTTCCGCTGCCGCCGCTGCATGGCCTGCCCGTCGCCTACAAGGATCTCTGCGACATCGCCGGCCGCATCGGCACGGCCGGCTCCCAGATGTGGGAGAAGCGCGTCGCCACGGAGACCTCGAATACGGTGGAACGCCTGACCGCGGCGGGGATGATCCCGCTCGGCAAGCTGCATATGGTCGAGTTCGCCTTCGGCGGCTGGGGCACCAACCCGCTAATGGGGACGCCGTGGAATCCTTGGGACCTCGAGACCCACCGTACGCCCGGCGGCTCCTCGAGCGGCACCGGCGTTGCCGTCGCGGCGCGTCTCACGCCCGCCGGCATCGGCAGCGACACCGGCGGCTCGGTGCGCATTCCCTGCGCCTTCAACGGGCTGGTCGGCCTCAAGGTCACGTTCGGCCGCATCAGCCTGCACGGCACGATGCTGCTGTCCTGGACGCTGGACTCGATCGGTCCGATGACGCGCTCGGTCGAGGATTGCGCCCTGATGCTCAATGCCCTGGCAGGTCCCGATCCGCGCGATCCGACGACGCTCGGTCAGCCGCTCGAGGATTTCACCGCCTCGACCAAAGGCGGCTCGATCAAGGGCATGCGCATCGCTTTGCCCGACGCCTCCGCCCTGCCCGCATGCAATCCCGACGTGATCGCGGCCTGGCAGGCTTCGGCCAAGAAACTCGAAGAACTAGGTGCCATCGTCGAGCCCGTGAAGATCCCGGAGTGGTATTTCAATCTCGGCGTCGGCGCGGGCTCGATCTCTGCGTCGGAACTCTGGTCGCTGCATCGCGGCTGGATCGAGGACATGAACCAGCCGATCGGTGCGGGCGTGCGCGGCCGCGCGATGGCCGCCAAGGGTTTCGCCCCGGCCCTCTATGCCGAGGAGCTGCGTCGCATGGGCGCGCGCCGAGCAGCGTTCAACGCCTGGATGGCGCCCTACGATGCGCTGCTCACGCCGGCGCTGGCCTCTGGCGCGATCCCGGTCGCCGAGGTCGACGAAACCTCGCCTGCCATCTCGCTGATGACCCGCCCCGGCAACTATCTCGGCCTCTGCGGCCTCTCGCTGCCGAACGGCTTCTCGAACGGCCTGCCGATCGGCATCCAGCTGCTGGGCAAGCCCTACGCCGAGGGCACCGTGCTCAGGATCGGCAAGGCGCTGCAGGACGCGACGGACTTCCACAAGCGGACGCCGGACCTCTCGGCGCTGGGTCTGTAGCGGCGAGGTCCAGTACCAAAACCTCCGTCATCTCGACCGGAGCGCGCAGCGTGCAGCGGAGAGATCTTCGCTCCACGAATTGCCGGCATTTGGCAGAAGAAAGGTCTCTCCACTCCGCAACTGCGGTGCTCCGGCCGAGACGACGGCGTTGTTGGAAACTCAGCTCCGTTGCTTGCGGCCCTGCAGGCCGACCATGAGGCCCGCGGCGACGACCACGGCCGTTCCGAGCCAGGTGTAGAAATCGGGCACCTCGGCGAACATCAGGTAACCCACGGCGACCGAGCCGATCATCTGCGTGTAGTTGAACGGCGCCACGAAGTTGGCCGACGCATAGGTCATGGCCTTGGCGACGCAATAGTGGCCGAGCGCGCCCAAGGCCCCCAGCGAACAGAGCAGCGCCCAGTCCGTGCCGCTCACCGGCGTCTTCCAATGGAAAGGCAGCCAGATCGACATGAGGATCGCGCCGAGCAGCACACTGTAGAAGATCGACGTGGCGGGCGCGTCGATACCCGCAAGCCGCCGGATCAGGATCTGGTACATCGCGTAGCAGCTGGCGCTGCACAGCAGCAGCAACGATTGCCATTGAAACACCGCGCTGCCCGGCCGGATCACGATCAGCACGCCGACAAAGCCGACGATCACCGCGGCCATCCGGAAGAAGGTGATGCGCTCCCCCAGCATCGGCCAGGCGAGCAGCACCACGGCGAGCGGCGCCACGAAGGTGACGGCTATCGCCTCGGCCACCGGGATCGACTTCACGGCCGAGAAGAAGAAGAGCGTCGAGAGCAGCATCACCACCGAGCTGACAAACTGCGTGCCGATGCGCTGCGTGCGTAGAAGGCCGAGCCCCATGCGCGGCATGAACACCGCGGCCACCAGCACCAGATGCAGGCTGATGCGGAACCAGACGATCTGCTGCGGCGCGTAGGTGGCGGCCAGCAGCTTCACCAGCCCGTTCATGATCGGGAACAGGGCGCAGGCCG
>CAIYWM010000309.1 GCA_903929895.1 uncultured Alphaproteobacteria bacterium | reverse complement strand
GACATGAAGCGCGCCCTCGACATGCACAAGAAGATGAAGGAGCACGCGATCTACTACACCGTCATCGCCGACGGCCAGAACGCCTTCCGCAACGGCGAGGTCCATCTGGGCCAACTCCTGAATACGCGTGCCTGGCCACTGAAGCAGGACACAAAGGGGCTTTACGACTGGACCTGGAACGAAGGCGTGTCGTGGGGTGCCTGCTGGATGGTGCCCAAGGGCGCCCAGGGCGGGAAGGCGATCTGGGATTTCATCGCCATGACCCAGGACCCGCAGGCACAGGCCGAGCTTCTGAAATCCAATGGTTACGGCCCGGTCAACCCCGAAGCCTACAAGTTCCTCGATGCCGACTGGAACAAGGTCAATCCGGGCGCGCCCGAGAACTACGCGAAGATGCTGCCGGGCGGCATCGAATGGTACGCCAAGAACGCGACGGCGGCCCGCCAGCAACTCATCGACGCGCTCTCGAGCTGAGGACGAACCGATATGACCGATATCCAGTCATCCGCTCCCGCGCCGCTGCCGGCTCCGAGGCTGGGGCGCTGGGCCAACGCCAACGAACTCCCGGTCATAGACTTCGCGCCGCTCGGACGCGCCAACGAGGAGGCCAAGGAGCGGCTCGCCCGCGAGGTCCACGATGCCTGCCGCGACGTCGGATTCCTGACGATCGTCAATCACCCGGTGCCGCCCGAGAAGATCCGCGAGATCTTCCGCCAGTCGAAGCGTTTCTTCGCGCTGCCGCTCGAGGCGAAGATGAAGGCCTACATGGGCAACTCCAACCTGTTTCGCGGCTATCTGCCGATGGACCAGCCCGGCAAGCAGCACGCCTATCGCGGCGCCGCCATCGAAGGCTTCCAGCCCCACCTCGATCCGGCGCGCATGAAGGCGCGCAAGCCGCACAAGAACGAAGCCTTCCAGGTCTCGATCGAACTGCCTGACGACGATCCGGACGTCGTCTCGGGCAAGCCGCTGCACGGCGCCAATCTGTGGCCCGACGACCTGCCAGGCTTCCGCGAGGCGGTGCTGGGCTACCACGCCACCATGACCGACTTCGCCGCCCTGCTTGCCTCCGTATTCGCGCGCGGACTCGGCCTGCCGGAGGGGTACTTCGCGCAGTACTACAAGAAGCCGCTGATCCAGGTCCGATTGCTCCATTACCTGTCGCAGGACACCCAGGCCGCCCTCGAGGGCGGCGACAGCCGCGCTCATCAGGATGCAGGCGGATTCACGATGCTGCAGCAGGACGATGTCGGCGGGCTCGAGATCAAGAGCAAGTCCGGGGAATGGCTGATCGTGCCGCCGGTCGAGAACAGCTTCATCGTCAATATCGGCGACTCGATGCGGATGTGGACGAACGACCGGTTCGCCTCGACGCTCCATCGCGTCGTCAACCACTATGGCCGCGAGCGGTATTCGGTCGGCGTGTTCGCCAACCCCGACTACGACACCGTCATCCGTCCGCTGCCGACCTGTGTCGACGCCGAACACCCGCCGACCTTCGACAGCATGAAGGCCGGCGAGGCGCTGCTGTATCTCTACAGCCGGGTCTGGCCCTCGAAGGGCGAACCGGACAAGGTTTCGTCCTACTGACCGGCCGGACATAGGGGCTTGCGATGGCGGCAGCCCATGTCAGGCTGCCGGCATGACCCGAAAGAAGATCCTCGTCGCCGGGGCTACCGGCCTCGTCGGCCATGCCGCCCTGAAGCACTTCGCTGCCGTCGAGGGCTGCGACGTCGTCGCCGTCTCGCGCCGAAAGCCGGACGAGACCTACGGGGCGCGATGGTTCGCGCTCGACCTCGGCGACCGGGCGGCCTGCGAGGCGCTGGCGGCGGAATTCGCGGGCGTGACGCACCTCGTCTATGCCGCCCTCTACGAACGGCCGGGGCTGGTCGCGGGCTGGCAGGAAGAAGAGCAGATCCGCACCAACGACCTGATGCTGCGCAATCTGATGGCCCCACTCGAGCGGGCGGCGCCGGGATTGCGGCACGTGGCGCTGCTGCAGGGCACCAAGGCCTACGGCGTCCATGTCCGCCCGCTCGCCGTGCCGGCCCGCGAGAACCGTTCGGAAATGCACGAGCAGCCGAACTTCTACTGGAACCAGGAGCGGTACCTGCGCGAGCGCCAGCAGGGCAAGGGCTGGAGCTGGTCGATCCTGCGGCCCGTGCTGATCGTGGGCGATTCGGTGGGCAGCGCCATGAACGTCATTCCGGCGCTGGGCGTCTATGCCGCCTTCATGCGCCGGGCCGGCAAGACGAAGCTCGACTATCCGGGCGGCGTCGGCCGCGTGGCGCAGGCAATCGATGCCGATCTCCTGGCCCGCGCCATCGCCTGGTCGGGCGAGGCCGCGACGGCGCGCAACGAGATCTTCAACGTCACCAATGGCGACGTCTTCGTGTGGCCCAATGTCTGGCCCGCCATCGCCGATGCGCTGGGCTTCGAGCCGGGCGATCACGTGCCGCTGGCGCTCGACCGCGAGATCCGCCCACGCGAGGCCGACTGGGCGGAGATACGGGCGGCCCACCGGCTGAAGTCGGGCACGCTGAAGGAGTTCGTCGGCCTGTCGTTCGAATATGCCGACTACACGATGGGCTTCGGCCGCACGGAGCCGGGACCGGCGGCGATCGTCTCGACCATCAAGCTGATGCAGGCCGGCTTCACCGAGGTCATGGACACCGAGGCGATGTTCCGGAAATGCTTTGCCGAAATGCAGGAAAAAGGGCTGCTGCCGCGTCCCTGAAGGCGCGCTTCGGGACGTAGCCTGAGTGTCGTCAAATTGTCATATGCGCCCCTCACTTTCCCGGCCATTCTGAAGGACGACGGAGGGCTTGGCATGCAGAGCGACGGGGACCGCAAGGCGCTGGAGGACCGTGTCCGCCGCGAGCTGGCCGACAGTATCGACGAGGACCTCGAGCTCGAGCTGGGCGACGAAATGCTGGCCCGCCTGCCCGAGCATGGCGACGGCGACCTGCCGCAGACCGAAGGCATCGACCGGAGATTCTATTTCACCGAGTTGCTGCGGCTGCAGCGCGAGCTGATCAGGCTGCAGGACTGGGTGGTCGCCCGGAAGCTCAAGGTCGTCGTCCTGTTCGAGGGCCGCGACGCCGCGGGCAAGGGCGGCGTGATCAAGCGCGTCACCCAGCGGCTGAACCCGCGCGTCTGCCGCACCGTCGCCCTGTCGGCGCCGTCCGAGCGCGAGCGCACCCAGTGGTACTTCCAGCGCTACATCGCGCACCTGCCGGCGGGCGGCGAAATCGTGCTGTTCGACCGCAGCTGGTACAATCGATCGGGCGTCGAGCGGGTGATGGGCTTCTGCACCGAAAGCGACGTCCGGGATTTCTTCGAGACGGTGCCCGAGTTCGAGCGCATGCTCGTGCGGTCGGGCATCATCCTTCTGAAGTACTGGTTCTCGATCACCGACGAGGAGCAGAACATGCGCTTCCTGATGCGCATCCACGACCCGATGAAGCAGTGGAAGCTGTCACCCATGGACCTGGAATCCCGGCGGCGCTGGGAGGAGTACACCAAGGCCAAGGAGGAGATGCTGGCCCGGACGCATATTCCGGAGGCGCGCTGGTGGGTGATCGAGGGCAACAACAAGCGCCGCGCGCGCCTCAATTGCATCCACCACCTGCTGCAGCAAGTGCCCTATAAGGATGTCGAACACCAACCGATCGTCCTGCCGAAGCGCGAACACAAGCCCGACTACGCGCGCACGCCGGTCGCTCCCGAACTCTATGTCCCGGCGGTTTACTGATGGATTTCTTCAGGCGTTTCACGTTCCTCGTCTGCGCTCCGGCCTTCGACGCCGACGATCTCGAGGGCCACAGGCTCGGCGAGATCACGGTTTCCATCGAGAAGATGGGCTTCCAGGTCGTGCGGGCCCGCCGCATCGAGGATGCCGAGATGGTCGTCCAGACCGACGCCGCCATCGGCTGCATGGTCGTGGACTGGGGCAAGAAGGGCCTCGACGGCAAGGCCGCCGCGATGATCAACATGATGCGGCGGCGCGGGCTGGAGATGCCGATCGTCCTCCTCGTGCGCCGCAAGCGGCTGGAGGACATCCCCGTTGAGGTGATGGACTACATCGACGGCTACATCTTCCTCTCCGAGGAGACGCCGGAGTTCATCGCCAAGAACCTGGTGAGCCGGCTCAAGCAATATGCCGAGACCCTGAAGACCCCGTTCTTCGGCGAGCTGGTCGACTGCGCCGAGGAAGGCAACCAGCTCTGGACCTGCCCCGGCCACAATGGCGGCATCTTCTACAACAGGAGCCCGATCGGCCGGATCTTCGTCGAGCACCTGGGCGAGGCGGTGTTCCGCGACGACCTCGACAATTCCGTGCTCGATCTCGGCGACCTGCTGGTCCACGAGGGCCCGGCGCTGAAGGCGCAGAAGGAAGCCGCCGTCATCTTCGGCGCCGAGAAGACCTACTTCGTGCTGAACGGCACCTCGTCGTCGAACAAGATCGTGCTGCAGGCGCTGGTCGCGGAAGGCGATCTCGTGCTGTTCGACCGCAACAACCACAAGGCCGCCCATCACGGCGCGCTGTTCCTGGGCAACGGCATTCCGATCTATCTCGAGACCGACCGCAACGCCCACGGGCTGATCGGGCCGATCTTCCACGAGGCGCTCGATGAGACAGCCATCCGCGAGAAGATCCGTACCAACCCGCTGGTCCAGGACAAGGAAGCGTGGAAGCGCGAGCGGCCGTTCCGCGTTGCCGTCATCGAGCAGTGCACCTACGACGGCACGATCAACGATGCGCGCCTGATCGTCGATAAGATCGGCCATCTCTGCGACTACATCCTGTTCGACGAGGCGTGGGCGGGATTCATGAAGTTCCACCCGCTCTATGCCGGCCGCTTCGCCATGGGGCTCACCGACCTCGGCCCGGACAGTCCCGGGATCATCGCCACGCAGTCGGCGCACAAGCAGCTCGCCAGCTTCAGCCAGGCCTCGCAGATCCACGTCAAGGATCGCCATATCAAGGGCCAGCGCCGCCGCATCGAGCATCGCCGCTTCAACGAATTCTTCATGCTGCACGCCTCGACCTCGCCCTTCTATCCGATCTTCGCCTCGCTCGACGTCGGCGCGCAGATGATGAAGGGGCGTTCAGGCGAGGTGTTGTGGGACGACACCATCCGGCTGGGTATCGAGATCCGCAAGAAGATGCGCGCCATCCGCCGCGAGTTCGAGGACAAGGAGCGCGACCTGGCGCGACGCTGGTTCTTCGAGCCCTTCGTGCCCAATCGTGTCACGGTGGGCGGCCGCGAGCAGGCCTGGGAGGATGTGCCGACCGACGACCTCGCCGTCGACGCGCGCTATTGGGAGCTGGCGCCCGATGCGCATTGGCATGGCTTCAAGCACGTCGCGCCGGGCTATGCGATCACCGACCCCAACAAGCTGGTCGTGCTGACCCCGGGATTCGATCGCGAGACCGGGAGCTATGCCGGGCACGGCATCCCCGCGCCCGTGGTCGCGCAGTATCTGCGTGAGAACCAGATCGTCCCGGAAAAGAACGACCTCAACTCGCTGCTGTTCCTGATGACTCCCGGAGTCGAATCGAGCAAGGCCGGCACCTTGCTGAGCGCGTTTGTGATCTTCAAGCGGCTGCACGACGAGAATGCACGGCTGGAAGACGTCATCGGCGAGTTCGTTCGCAAGCGGCCGGCACGCTATGCCGGCATGCGGCTGCGCGATCTCTGCGCCGAGATGCATGCCTTCTTCCGCGAGAGCAACGTCAGCCTGATGCAGCGTGCGCAGTTCATGCCCGAGCACCTGCCCGAGCCGGCGATGCCCCCGCACGTGGCGGTCCGCGAGCTGGTACGCAACAATGTCGACTATGTGCCGATCGAAGAGGCGGTAGGCCGAATCGCCACCACCATGTTCGTGGTCTATCCGCCCGGCATCGCCAGCATCGTGCCCGGCGAGCGGCTGGACGAACGGGCCAAGCCGATGCTCGACTACCTGCTCATGTTCGAGAAGTCGGCCAACCTGTTCCCCGGCTTCGACGTCGAGATCCAGGGCATCTACCGCGAGATCGACAAGGACGGCCGCGTGCGCTTCTACACCTACGTGGTGCGCGAGTAGGCGATCTCGACCGGCGGCGTGCTGGCGCCCGCGCCGATGGCGCGCTGCATCAGCACGCTGTCGGCCCACTTGCCGTACTTGAAGCCGACGCCTTCGAGGAGACCGACCCGGCGGAAGCCGTGAGCCTCGTGCAGGCTGAGCGATGCCGCATTGTCGGCGTCGACATAGGCGAACATCTGACGATAGCCCGCGCCGGCGCAGGCCT
>CAIYWM010000308.1 GCA_903929895.1 uncultured Alphaproteobacteria bacterium | reverse complement strand
ATGCCGGCAGCGCCGGCGGCGGCGAGGCCGTAGCAGTAGAGACGGCCGAGGCCGACCCAGTCGGCGCCCATGCAGATCGCCTTCACGATGTCGCTGCCGCGGCTGAAGCTGCCGTCGACGGCCACCTTGGCGCGACCCGCCACCGCCTCGACGATCTCCGGCAGCACCTCGGCCGAGCCGCGCCCATGGTCGAGCTGGCGGCCACCATGGTTGGAACAGTAGACCGCCCAGACTCCGTTCTGGCAGGCGAGCTCGGCATCCTCGCCGGTGCCGATCCCCTTCAGCATGAACTTCACGTCGGGGAACTTCTCGCGGACGGCGATGAAATTCTTCCAGGAGAACGCCGCCTGATGGTCCTGTCCGGTGGCCGCCGCGCGCCACGACTTCACGAAGCGCTTGGCGATGTCGCGCTCACGCCGGCTGTAGACCTGCGTGTCGACGGTGATGCAGAAGGCGTCGTAGCCGGCGTCCATCGCCTGCTTCACCCGGTCGGCGACCCAGGCATCGTCACCGCGCACATAGAGCTGGTAGATCTTGGGACCCTTGCCGCCCTTGACGATGTCCTCGAGCTTGAGGGTGGTCACCGAGCTGATCAGCATGGCCACGTTGCCCGCGCCTGCCCCCTGGGCGACGGTGATTCCGCCGCCGGGCTCGAACGATTCCAGCGATCCGACGGGCGCCAGCATCACCGGCAGGCGGATCTTCTGTCCGAGGATTTCGGAGGACGGATCGATCTTCGAAACGTCACGCAGCACGCGCGGCTTGAAGGCGATCGTGTCGAGCGCCAGCCTGTTGCGGCGCAGCGTGGTCTCGGTCTCGGTGCCGCCGATCAAATAATCCCAGATGTTCGGATTGAGCCTGATTTTCGCCGCTTTTACGATCTCGTGTAGCGTTACGAAGTCGCTCTCAAGGCCGCTCGTCATCGTTTCCTCGAATCTTTCAATTTCGATGGTTTTCTTGCGCGTCTCCTGCGTCACGTCAACGTGGCGTCACAGGCGGCGGCCAGCATTGACGGTGGCACTTCGGGACGATTTTATCGCCCCCCGGGCAATCGCCCGGCGGAACATGATGGGACGGCCTGCTTTCCCGCAGGCAATCGGTGAAGGACTTGAGATGAAGAGACGCGTTCTGACGGCTGCACTGGTCTTCGGATGGATGGCCGGGCCGGCCTTCGCTGCCGATCCCGTACCCGTCCTCAAGGAAACGCCGATGCTCGCCGACCAGGTGAAGGCCGGCGCCCTGCCGCCGGTCGGCAAGCGCGTCCCCGAGCAGCCGTGGGTGGTGAAGTATTTCGCCGGCGGCGAGGGTCCCGGCCAGCAGGGCGGCCAGCTCAACATGCTGGTGGCCAGTGCGCGCGATACGCGCCTGATGACGGTCTTCAGCTACACCCGCCTGATCGTCTACGACGACAAGTTCAAGCTGAAGCCCGATATCCTCGAGAGCTACGAGGAGAAGGACGGCCGCGAGTTCACGTTCAAGCTGCGCGCCGGCCACAAATGGTCCGACGGCCATCCTTTCACGACCGAGGATTTCCGCTTCTTCTGGGAAGACGTCGCCAACAACAAGGACGTCTCCGCAGGAGGACCCAATGTCGAGCTCCTGGTCGACGGACAACCGCCCAAGGTCGAGATCATCGACCCGCTCACCATCAAGTACACATGGGACAAGCCCAACCCCTACTTCATCGAGAGTCAGGCGCGCGCCGCGCCGCTCTTCCTCTTCCGGCCTGCCCATTACCTGAAGAAGTTCCACGCCAGGTACACGCCCGAGGCCGAGATCCTGAAGTCCGCCAGGGGCGGCCAACAGAGCTGGCTGTCGATCTATCGACGCCTGGACGTGATGTACGCCGCCGACAACGTCGATCTGCCCACGCTGAACCCCTGGGTCGGCACGACCCCGTCGCCGGCACAGCGCTTCGTCTACCTGCGCAATCCCTACTATCACCGCATCGACGAGAAGGGGCAGCAACTCCCCTATGTCGACCGGGTGATCTTCACGGTGGTGGCCGCCAACCTGGTGCCGGCCAAGGCGGGCCTCGGCGAGGCCGACCTGCAGCCGCGCTACCTCAACATGCGCGACTACACCTTCCTGCAGAAGAGCGCCCAGTCCTCGGGCATGAACGTGCGCCTGTGGGAGGCAGGCTCGGGTTCGCAGCTCGCGCTGTATCCCAACCTCAACGCCAACGACGCGGAATGGCGCAAGCTCATGCGCGACGTGCGCTTCCGCCGGGCGCTCTCGCTGGCGATCGACCGCGAGGAACTCAACCAGGTCGTCTATATCGGCCTGGCGAAGCCATCGAACAACACGATCATGCCGCGCTCGGAGCTGTTCAAGCCGGAGTACGCGACCAAGTGGGCGGACTACGACCCCAAGCTTGCCAACAAGCTGCTGGATGAAATCGGTCTCACGAAGAAGGACAGCCAGGGCATCCGCCTGCTGCCCGACGGCCGCCCGGCGACGATCGTCGTCGAGCATGCCAGCGAGGAAACCGAGGACAACGATGCGCTCGCGCTGATCGCGGACGGCTGGAAGAAGATCGGTATCAAGATGCTGACCAAGCCGCAGACGCGCGACAATTTCCGGCTCCGCACCTCTTCGGGTGAAGCCGTCATGACGGCTTTCGCCGGCGCGGTGACGGCGGTCCCGACGCCCAATACCAGTCCCAAGGAGTTCGCGCCGACCATGCTGGGCGGCCTGCAATGGGCGCGCTGGGGCATGTTCGTGGAGTCCAAGGGCAAGCAGGGCGAAAAGTGCGACCTCGACTCGGCCTGCAAGCTCCTCGACTACGTGAAGGAATGGGAAGCCGGCGCAACCGAGGAAGACCGCCGCAAGGCCTGGGACAAGATCCTCGCTACGAACGCCGACGAGGTCTTCTCGATCGGTACGGTCAACAGCGTCCGCCAGCCGATCGTGGTCGGCCCGAAGGTGCGCAACGTCCCGAAGGAAGGCTACTACGCCTGGGATCCGGGCGGTTACATCGGCCTCTACCAGCCGGACACGTTCTGGATCGCCCAGTAGGGATCAAGCACGAAGCGAAAGGCCCCTCCTCCGAGGGGCCTTTTCTGTTTTCGGAAGAAGCGAAGGATCCCTCACTTCGTTCGGGATGACACCGCGTTTGCGCCGGCGCACTGCGCAAATCCCAACAATAGTGTCATCCCGAACGAAGTGAGGGATCCTTATCCTATCGTCACCAGGTATCGATGTTCGGCCGCTTCTTGT
>CAIYWM010000307.1 GCA_903929895.1 uncultured Alphaproteobacteria bacterium | reverse complement strand
GCCGCCCGGTGGGCGGCGATCAGATGCGTCCGGCGGCGCGTGCTCTACCGGCTCAGCCGACGTTATAAGTCTCGTACCCGAGGGCTACGGCTTCGACCCACAGTCCGGCCTCGTCGTGCCCGCCGCCCATGGGGGCGGTCGAAGCGATCCGAACGGTGCCATTGCCAGCAGCGAAGCGGTCGTTGCGGAACCGGGCTCGCAGACCACTCGAGTAGGATTCCGCCAGATTGCGCACCACGATACCGGCGCCGAGCCGGGTCTTTACGTAGAGCGTCACCTGGCCCTGCTCGCGCCAGAAGTTCAGTCCTGGCGCGCCGAACGTGTACTGATCCTCGGTGCCACCCGGAAAATCGAGCACCACAAAGCCCTGCGAGACGTCCGGATTGTCACCCGTGTTGTAGAGATCCCTGATCGGCCAGCCGATGCCGAGATCGGCCAACCAGACGATGAGCCGGTCGCGGAACGCCATGCGCAGGGGGTCGCCGACAACCAGGCCCGTGGCCGTCGCGCCAAGCGGCACGCTGGCGATCGGATGAACGCCATACATCATGTCCTGACCTTAGTTGGGCAACCCCGTGGGCTTAATGAAGAACTGCAGCGCCGGATACACCTGGTCCCGCTGGACGCGCCGGGCGCCCCGTTTGCCCCACACTTTGATGCCGATGTTCAGGTTCACGTATTTGAAGTCGAAGAACAGCGCCTTGCCGAACCGGTTGACCAGGGCCCGCAGCACGACGCGATAGACGCCGCTCCTGGCCTGCCGACTGAGGGCTGCCCGCTTGCCGCGCCCCGTTCTTCTATTCGCCGTCGCGCCCTCGATCTTTCGGGCGTAGGGCTGCGGATTGACGATCTGGACGCGATCCGTCGGCCGAGCGTTGCGCAGCGCAACCCAGATATTGCCCTCTACCTCGGCACCGTTGATCATCACGGTGTGCGAACTGGCGTAGCGGCCCGTGAGCACCGGGCTCTTCTTCTGCAATTCGGTCAGAGCCCAGCGAACCGCCTCCACCATGCTGGTGCGTGCCGCGAATTCGATCCTGCCGAACGGCTTTACCTGCAGATAGTCGCGCCGCGGCATGCCGTCGGTGATCACTACCGGCTCGTTGTCGAAGCCTCTGGCCACCTCTTCGCGCAGCACGCGCTCGGCAGTTTCTATGGTGGCAGCCTTGATCCAATCGGAGATGCTGCGACCGAGCTGCTCGGTCGTGATTCCCTCGACAATGACGGGCATGTCAGCCCGCGACCAGCAACTCGTAGAGCGCGACAGTGCCCGCGTCGCCCAAGGGACGGACGTCCAGAATCGACCGCTCCCGGCCGTCGATGACGATGCTGTCATGGCGCGCCGGGGCTTTGCTCATCCAGGCCGACGATGACAGTTCCGACGTGCCGATCTTCGCCCGGAACTCCTGCTGGACGGCCGAACCGCCGATATCGACCGTCGAACCGACGAGGCGTTTGCCCTTCAGCGTAATGGTCGTAGCTTCGCTCGCCCGCTTCAGCACCATCGTCTCGCCGTGCAGCGCGATCAGACGGGCAGCGTTGCGGACAGTGTCCGAAGCCGCCATCACACCGCCCACGTCTTGAACGGGGACAGCGCCGCTTCCAGAGACTTCAGCAAGCCGCTCTCGCCAATGCTGTCGCCGCCGGCGACGGCATACGAGCCGGACCAGATGTCGGGCGTGTTCTCTGACCTGAGGGCGGGGTCCCGGTCAGTCGCCAGGTACTTCATCTTCACCTGCTCGATCACCTGCCCCTCGAGTTCGGCCGGCACCTCCGCGGGCAGTGGCCAGCCGGCCGTCCAGGACACCACGATCTTGCCGGGTGACCAGCAGACCGGGGTGTCATTGGCCATTCTCTCCAGCATGCCGCTGCCAAGCAGCCGGAAGCCGGTGTTCATGACGAGGGTGGTGCCATCCTCGATCACGCTGCCCACCGTCGTGATCGGCGTCCGCCACGGCAGGATCAGGACGGAACTACGGTCCATGTCGGTGGCCAGCCAGGTGGCACGGACGACTTCTAGGCCGAACGTAGGCACGGGACCGGCCGCGCCGCGGGCCAGATTGCAGAACCGGGTACACTCCCCGCTGGCGGCATCGATGATGCTTTCGATGAGGGTCGTATCGACGGCGCCCATTCTGAGCGCTGCCTGGACCTTCGCCGCCGTGGTCAGTCGGCGGGCCGCCGCGGAGACTGCCGGCGTCACCACCTCGAACAGCGGCGGGTTCACCGGCTCGCCGATCGTCGCCGCGGAGGTTCTTGCTCCGTCGGAGCGGCGTCCAGTGCGTCTGCCCACCCCTCAGCAACAGCGACCCTCGCGAGATCTCCCTCGACCAGCTCCGACACCTCGAACTGCCGCGGATGGAGGGCGCCATCGGGCGCCCCCATGAATGCCTTGACGACCTTCGCCTTCATGACTGGCTCCTCATGCGATCAGAGCCGATCAGGCCGGCGGGTTCGAGGTCGGCCGGTTGCGCGGACGGCCAAGCACCCACACGCCCGCGACGAAGGCATTGCCGGTGTTGGCCGCCGGCGTAATCGTCACGCGGGCATAGCGTTTGCTGGTGCGCAAGCCGATCTTGAAAACCTTGTCATCGTCGCTGAATAGGAAGCTCGCCTGCGTTTCCAGGCCTAGCAGCTGATCATCAGGAACGGCGGCGGCATCCGACAGGTTGGCCGCGTCCCCGTGCTCGACGAGAGTGGTGAAAGTCGCATCGGCGTCGGCAAGTGCTCCGGTCAGGATAGCAAACTCGGCGGCATCGTAGCCGGCAAGATCGGCGATCTGCGATACGAACGGGGTATTGTCGACGACGGCGGCAGCGGGGCTGATTCCGCGCCTCAGATGAATGCTGTTGTGCAGGTCTTGCATGGTGACAGTCCTTTAAATGCAGAATGAGAAAAGGCGCACCTCATGGAAGCGCGCCTTCGATGTTTGTCCGGTCCGTGCCGACCGATCAGGTCGAGCACTTCAGTTTGTGAATGGCCTCGGCCAGCGTCACCGCACCGCCAACACGCTTCCAGAACAGGAACCGGACATTGCCGCTGGTGGCCTGGGTGAGATTGTCGCGCTGGAGTGACATGGCGAGGCGATCGACCAGTGTATAAGCCCGGGCGAAGTCGCCGTAGGCGATGGGATAGGTATTCGCCCCCTCGCTCGGCATGTCAGGGACTTCCACATACGGGTCGCCGTCGATGGTGTTGGGCTTGCCGAGCGCAATCCCGGGCATCCAGATGTACTGCTTGTTTCCATCTTTCAACTTGCGGACCGAACCGAGCGTCGTCCGGTTCAGCGCCCAGGTGGCATTGCGCGTATAAGGCGTCTTGATCGCGTGTTTCAGGGTCAGGATGCCGTCCGCTTGGCCGTTGGCGTCCGCCACGGTGGCCGCCGACCCCGAGACTGTCGAGCCCACGTCGGTATTGGTCAAAAACCCCTCGCACTGGTTGACGCCCGTGCCCGACACGACCTCGGCGCCTTCCTTGACCGCAAACTGCTCGTCGGCTTCCAGCCGCAGCTCGGCTTCCAGATCGAACGCCGAATCTTCCAGGTTCTGCCGACTGATATCGATCAGCGCGCACATCTCCGGAGCCACGATCTCGATCATCCCCCAGGTAAGACCGGTGGTCTCAGTACGGGTCTCCTGCTCGCCGACGCGGCGCGCGGCAAACTGGCCGGTGCGCTTGGGCAGCATGATCGACTTGGCCCCGGTCGAGCGGACCCGGACCAGGGAGCGAACCGGCGACATCTCGGTGATGCCTTTTATGATCTCTTTCACATACTCCGGAGGCGCCAGGTAGCCGCCGGTCGTGTCGTTCTGGATCGAGAGCGACTTGCATTCGGTCTCGACGTCGGCCAGCACCTTGCGGTGCTCGTCCGAGAGCGGCGTTCCCCCCATCGAAGACAGGACCGCCGCGCGTGCCCACGTCGCGTGTGTGACCTTGCGCTGCAGTTTGAGGTCTTCGCCGCCGACCAGGGGCCGCTTGAGTTTGAGTTCCAGCCTGTCGATGGTCTCGCGCAGCTCCTGCTCGCGCTCGATCGCGGCCTTGGCCTCCCGCTCGATGGCGACCAGCTTCTGGTTCACCTCTTCGGTCCGGGCGAGATCGGCCTCGATCTTGCCGAGCTTTTCCAGCGTCAGGGGATCGGCCGCCCCCTTCTTCTCGCTCTCGGCCAGGCGCTGGTCGTTCGTCTTCTTGAACTCCTCGAAGCCCGTCATCAGCGGGTCGACGACCTTCTTGACCTCGGCGGCGACATTGGCGCCGCCGTCATCCTTGCGCTCGATGCGGCGCAGATTGCCCATATTCATTGTCCTGTCCTTCGGTTCAGGGGGAGAAAACGCTGGTGGCACGGTCGCGCAGTGCCTCCAGCTCCTTCGCCGTCCCGCCCTCATCCCGAGGGGTCGGATTGGCCTTGTAACCGCCGCTGGCTATCGCCTTGGCGGCAGCAATCGAAAACCCGCCTGCATCCCGCAGGAAGCTTTCGAAATCTCTTATGGTCTTGATGTTCTTCGACGCCTTGGCGTCCTCGATCCCGGCCTGGTCGTTCATGCCCCACAGCACGGGGCCCACCTCGTAAAGGTCGAGCTTGCTGATGGAGCGGAAGGTCTCGCCGGCCAGCTTCCCGTAGGAGCTCTCCACGACCGAGTAGGTGATCGACATGGCG
>CAIYWM010000306.1 GCA_903929895.1 uncultured Alphaproteobacteria bacterium | reverse complement strand
CCGTGATGGACTGTTCCTTCGTGCGGTTTATCTGGTCCCCCGCCTTCTGGCGGCGGACGCCCGGCCGGCTGCGCAGGGTGAGCACGATGGCGCCGATCATGGCGACCAGCAGCACCAGCCCGGCGACCTGGAAGAGATAGAAATACTGGGTGTAGAGCACCCGCCCGATGGCACGCGTATTGTCGATCGCCATCACCTGGGCCCCATGCGCATTCAGGCCCGTGATGGTCGTCGAGCCGGCGCCGATGATGCCGACGCCCAGCAGCAGCTCGGCGAACAGCACCGCGCCGATCAGCGCGCCCACCGGGAAGTAGTCGAGGAAACCCTCGCGCAGCTGCGTGAGGTTGATATCGAGCATCATGACCACGAAGAGGAAGAGCACCGCCACCGCGCCGACATAGACAATGACCAGGATCATCGCGATGAACTCGGCCCCGATCAGCAGGAACAGGGCGGCGGCATTGAAGAACGCCAGGATCAGGAACAGCACCGAATAGACGGGATTGCGCGAGACCACGACCATGGCGGCCGCAGCCACCGTGATCGCGGCAAAGACGTAGAAGGCGAGCGCCTGGAGTATCATGATCTGTCTCTCCCCCGCCCGGCTCAGCGATACGCCGCTTCGGAGTGGAGGTTCGCCGCGATCAGGGTCTCCCAGCGGTCACCGTTCGCGAGCAGCTTGTCCTTGTTGTACATGAGTTCCTCGCGCGTCTCGGTCGAGAACTCGAAGTTCGGCCCCTCAACGATCGCATCGACCGGGCAGGCTTCCTGGCAGAAGCCGCAATAGATGCACTTGGTCATGTCGATGTCGTAGCGCGTCGTGCGCCGGCTGCCGTCGTCGCGCGGCTCGGCCTCGATGGTGATGGCCTGGGCGGGGCAGATCGCCTCGCACAGCTTGCACGCAATGCAGCGTTCCTCACCGTTGGGATAGCGGCGCAGCGCATGCTCGCCGCGGAAGCGCGGGCTGAGCGGCCCCTTTTCGTAGGGGTAGTTCACCGTCACCTTGGGCTTGAACATGTACTTCAAGGTGAGGGCGAAGCCCGCCAGCAGCTCGGTGAGCAGGAAGGCACGCGCGGTACGGTCGAGGGAAGCCATTGGCGATTGCTCCTAGGGCTTCGGCAGCCAGCCGCCGAACGTCAGCACGGCAGCGGTGAGGACGACCCAGCCCAGTGAGACGGGCAGGAACACCTTCCAGCCCAGCCGCATCAGCTGGTCGTAGCGGTAACGAGGCAGGGTGCCCTTGGTCCAGCTGAAGATGAACAGCAGGAAGGCGATCTTGAGGGCGAACCACACGACCCCCGGCACCAGAGTGAACGGCGCGTAGGGGATCGGCGAGTGCCAGCCGCCCAGGAACAGGACCGCGCCCAGGGCCGAGAGCAGGATCATGTTGGCGTATTCGCCGAGGAAGAACAGGCCGAAGGTCATGGCCGAGTATTCGGTGTGGAAGCCCGCCACCAGCTCGGCTTCCGACATCGGCAGGTCGAACGGCGTGCGGTTCGTCTCCGCGAGCGCCGAGATGAAGAAGATCACGAACATCGGCAGCAGCGGCAGCCAGAACCAGTTCCAGAACCAGCCGGACTGGGCGAGCACGACCTGCGACAGGTTGAGCGAGCCGACGCACAGCAGCACGGTGATCAGCACGAAGCCGATCGAGACCTCGTAGGACACCATCTGCGCCGCCGAGCGCAGCGCGCCGAGGAAGGCGTATTTCGAGTTCGAGGCCCAGCCCGCGATGATGATGCCGTAAACGCCCAGCGACGAGATGGCGAAGAGATAGAGGATGCCGACGTTGATGTCGGCGATCACCCATCCATTGTCGAACGGCACCACCGCCCAGGCGACCAGCGCCGTCATGAAGGCGATCATCGGCGCGATGATGAACAGGATGCCGTTGGCGCTCGACGGGACGATCGTCTCCTTGAGCACCAGTTTCAGCCCGTCGGCGAAGGGTTGCAGGAGGCCGAACGGACCGACGACATTGGGACCGCGGCGCAGCTGGATCGAGGCCCAGACCTTGCGGTCGACATAGGTCATGTAGGCCACGGCCACCAGCAGCGGCACGGTGACCGCAAGGCATTGCGCCAGCATGACGATCGCCATGCCCAGCCAGTTGGTCGTGAAGAAGGTGATCAGGTCGGCGTACATGCCCCTACTCCGCCGCCATGAGATGCGCCCGCGAGGCCATGCAATCGGCCATGGTCTTGGATGCGCGGCTGATCGGACAGGTCATGTAGAAGTTCGGCACCGCCGACTTGAGCGGCGCATCGGTGGTCGCGCCCTGCTTGCCGACCGGTCCCCAGGCGCCGGGCGCCTGCTGGTCGATCGCCGCAAAGACCTTGTTCACGGCCACGAGCCGCGCCCGGACCTGATGAAGCGTGTCGTAAGGGAGCGTCTTGCCCAGCCGCTCCGAAAGCGCGCGCAGGATCGCCCAGTCTTCACGGGCATCGCCCGGCGGGTAGCCCGCGCGCCGGCCGACCTGGACCCGGCCCTCCGTGTTCACGTAGATGCCGGGCTTCTCGGTATAGGCCGCGCCCGGCAGGATCACGTCGGCACGATGGGCACCGGCGTCGCCATGATGGCCCTGGTAGATCACAAAGGCCTTGCCGAGCTTCGTCGTGTCGATCTCGTCGGCCGCCAGCAGGAAGACCGCCTCGATCTCCTTCTTCTGGCAGCCTTCCAGGATGCCGGCGACGTCGCGGCCGCCCTCGCCCGGCACCAGGCCGAGGTCGAGGCCGCCGACGCGCGCCGCCGCCGTGTGCAGGACGGCAAAGCCGTTCCAGTCGTCGCGCACCGCGTTCAGCTTGCCGGCCAGTTCATAGACGAGCGCCAGCACCGCCGCGCCGTCCTCGCGGGCGAGTGCGCCCATGCCGACGACGATCAGCGGATACTTCGCGTCCTTCAGCTTGTCGAAGAAGCCGAGCTTGCCATCGACCAGTTCCCGCAACGTCGCCGGGCCCGCGCCCAGCCGCTCGACCGGATAGGTCAGGTCTTCGGCGGTGCCGATGCTGGCGATCGGGCACTTGCCGTGGACATAGCGCTTGCGGATGCGGGCGTTGAGCACCGGCGACTCGACGCGCGGGTTCGTGCCGATCAGCAGGATCGCATCCGCCTGGTCGATGCCTCGGACACCGGCATTGAAGATGTAGCTGCCGCGCGGGCCGTCGATCTTGGCGCCGTCCTGGCGGCAGTCGACGTTGGGTGAGCCCAGCGAGCCCATGAGATCCTTCAGCGCCACCATCGACTCGGCGTCACACTGGTCGCCGACGATCGCCGCGATCTTGCTCCCATCGAGACCGTTCAGCTTGGCGGCGATGGCCGCGAAGGCCTGGTCCCAGGTCGCTTCGACGAGCTTGCCTTTGGTGCGGACATAGGGACGATCCAGCCGCTGATGACGCAGCCCGTCGATCGCGTGGCGCGTCTTGTCGGAGATCCACTCCTCGTTCACGTCGTCGTTGAGGCGCGGCAGCACGCGCATGACCTGCGCGCCGCGCGTGTCGATCCGAATGTTGGCTCCCAGCGCGTCCAGCACGTCGACCGACTCGGTCTTGGTCAGTTCCCAGGGCCGTGCCTCGAAGGCATAGGGCTTCGAGGTCAGTGCGCCGACCGGGCAGAGATCGACCAGGTTGCCGGCAAGCTCGGTCGACAGCGCCTGCTCGACATAGGTCGTAACTTCCATGCTCTCGCCGCGGCCCGTGGCGCCGAGCTGCTCGACGCCGGCCACCTCCGTGGCGAAGCGGATACAGCGCGTGCAATGGATGCAGCGGTTCATCGACGTCTTGACGAGCGGACCCAGTTCCTTGTCCGGCACCGCTCGCTTGTTCTCGTGATAGCGGCTGCGGTCGAAACCGTAGGCCATCGCCTGGTCCTGCAGGTCGCACTCGCCGCCCTGGTCGCAGATCGGGCAATCCAGCGGATGGTTGATCAGCAGGAATTCCATTACGCCCTTGCGCGCCTTCTGCACGGTCGGGGTCTGGGTGAAGATCTCCTGCTTGTCGGCGACCGGCAGCGCGCAGCTCGCCTGCGGCTTGGGTGGGCCCGGCTTTACCTCAACAAGGCACATGCGGCAGTTGCCGGCGATCGACAGGCGGTCGTGGTAGCAGAAGCGCGGAATCTCGACGCCTGCCAGCTCACAGGCCTGCAGCACGGTGAT
>CAIYWM010000305.1 GCA_903929895.1 uncultured Alphaproteobacteria bacterium | reverse complement strand
CGTCTGCGTCCCGGGCTCAAGGTGTTGTTCACGTCCGGCTACTTCGAAGTCGCACTGGTCCGGGACGGCATGCTCGACGCAGGCGCCCACGTCCTCGCAAAGCCCTATCGCAAATATCAGCTCGCGCAGAGCGTAAGCGAGGCGCTGTCAAACTAGTCTGGCCGACCCGGCCCGATGTTCGCTCCGGGCATCCTCAGCGCCTGCAGGCGGCACATTGGCCAAGAACCTTCCAACGTCGGGCCGAGGTCTTTCTTTCCGAACACGCATCATTCTGATGTTGGCGACGTATGCCGCCATGAGCGCCACGGTGGTCGCCGTCATCCTGTATCAACTGCGGGCGGACGTCGTCGTCTCCCGCCAGCATACCCTGACGGCCTTCGCCCAGCTCAGCGACGAACAGACGACGCGGACTTTCCAGAATGTCGAGCAGACGCTGGAGGGAATCGAAGCGCAGCTTCTGGCCGCGATGCGCGCCGGGCTCGTCGATGCGAATTCATTGGGCGCCGAATTGCGTCGGCTCATCGAAGGTCGGCCCTTCCTGAGGGCGGTCACGATGCTCGACAGCGCGGGCCGCGTTCTCTTCAGCAGCGAGAGAGGCGTCGTGGGTCTCGACCTTTCGGACCGGGCCTACTTCGCCGACAGCCGGAATGCCCCCGAGACACAGTTCCGGATCGGGACGCCGCTCCGTTCCCGGACGACCGGGGAGTGGCTGCTTCCCGCCACACGCAGCGTGCGCCTGTCCACCGGAGAATTCGCCGGCGTCATCGTTGCTTCCGTGGACCCGCTGTTCTTCGACCGGGTCTGGACGGTGGAGAATACGATCAAGGGTCAGTCTACGGCGCTTTGGCGGGTCGACGGTACGATGATCATGCGCAGCCCCTTCGCCGAACAGGCCATGGGCCGCACGACCTTCAGCCCGGAACTCATGCGACAGACGAACGCGGGAGCCATGCGGGGGAACTTTGAAATCGCAAGTCGTATCGACGGCGAGCATCGTCTGGTCGCCTACCGTCGCCTTGCCGATTTTCCGACCTTCATCATCACCGTGACGCAGACGGCAGACCAAGCGCTCGAGTCCTGGCGCCACATCGCCCGCCTCGCCGTCGCCGGATGGGCGATCTCGCTGGCGACGCTGTGCGGGCTTGGTGTCTGGCTGGTCGCCGAATGGAAGGCGCGCCGCGCCGAGCAGGATCGCTACCTGATGCTGTTCGACGCGAACTCCTATCCCATGGCCGTTCTCGATCGCGCGTCACGCGACCTGCTCGCCGTGAACGATGCTGCGCTGCAGGAATACGGGTGGTCGAGGGAGGAAGCGCTTCGGATGTCCGCCGGCGACTTCTACGCTCCGGGCAATGTGCTTGAGGAGGCGGCCATACGCGAGGCCGGCGGCTCGAACCGGGGTCGTATACTCACGGGGCAGCGACACCGCAGGAAGAACGGTACGATCATGGACGTCGAGCTGAGGTCTCGTCCGATCCTGTTCGGCAGCGTCTCCGCGACGCTGGTCATGACGCAGAACGTAACAGGGCAGATCAGGGCGGAGCAGGAGCGGCAGGTCGCGGAGGAAGAGCTGCGCGAGTCGCAGCAGCGCTACCGCACCCTCTTCGAAGCCGCTCCTTATGCCGCCCTGGTCACCGACCGCGAGACGCTGCGCGTGCTGGCGGCGAACGATGCTGCCGTGAAGCTCTATGGACGGTCGAGAGGCGAGCTGCTCGCCTTGACGGCCGAGGAATTCTACGTCCCCGAGGATCGCCAGGCGATGACGCGCCGGCGCCGGGAGTACTCGGCAGATGTCACGACGGTCCTGCAGGGCGTGCGGCATCGCCGGCGGGACGGAAGTCTGATGTCGGTCGAGATGGCGGTGCGATTGATCGAGTACCAGCACAGAGCGGCTGCCCTCACGATCGTCACAGACGTGGGCGAGCGCCTCCGGATGGAGCAGGCGCGCGAAGCGGCCGAAGAACAGCTGCGTCAGGCGCAGAAGATGGAGGTCGTCGGCCAGCTCACCGGCGGCGTCGCTCATGACTTCAACAACCTCCTGACGGTGATTCTCGCCAATGCCGATGAAATCCAGGAGGAAAAGGGTCTCGATCCTCGGGTGAAGGCGCGCCTCGAGCAGATCGCCAGGACCGTGCTCAGGGCGTCCGAACTGACGAGCCAGTTGCTGGCGTACTCCCGCAAACAGGCCCTCAACCCGAAGGCCACCGATCTCAATGACCTTGTCGCCACGACCGGCAAGCTGCTGCGCCGCACGCTGGGCCGCCACATCAGTCTCGTGGTCGACCTCGCCCCCGATCTGTGGACGGTCAACATCGACCGCGCCCAGCTCGAGACCGCCCTGATCAATCTCTGTGTCAACGCGCGCGATGCGACGCCCGCCGGCGGCAGGCTGGTCATTCAGTCCAGGAACATCGGCCAGGAGGCCCGCGCCGTGCCCGCAGATGCCGACCTCGAAGCCAGGGACTATGTCAGGCTGAGCGTCGAGGACACCGGGGCCGGCATGCCGCCTGACGTACTGACCAAGGTGTTTGAGCCGTTCTTCACCACCAAGGACGTCGGCAAGGGAAGCGGCCTCGGCCTCAGCATGGTCTATGGTTTCATCAAGCAGTCTGGCGGCGCCATCACGATCGACAGCGAAGTCGGGCGGGGAACGGTGGTCAATCTCTACCTTCCTCGCAGCGATCAAAAGGTGGAAGCCGGTGTGACTCACGCCGATGTCGCGATGCCGAGGGGAAGCGAGCGGATTCTGGTGGTCGAGGATGAGCCGCAGGTCCGCAGGCAGGTCGCCCAGCAACTCAGGAGCCTGGGATACGACGTCGCGGAGGCGGCTGATGGCGCGGCGGGTCTCGCGGCATGCGAAGCCGTCGAGACTCCCTATGCGCTGCTGCTCACGGACGTCGTGATGCCGGGCGCATTGGACGGCAGGACCCTGGCCGCGGAGGTGGTGCGCCGTTGGCCGGGAACCTCCGTCGCCTTCATGTCGGGCTATTCAGAGGGCGCCGTGGCATCCAGCCTGCTGACCAAGCCGTTCCGCAAGCAGGACCTCGCAAGGCACGTCCGCGACGCCCTCGATTCAGCCACGGTCTGAGGCCCGTCAGCACGCCCGCGATCAGTCGGGCGTGCGCACCAGGATTTCGTCGATATCCATACCGAGGCCCAGCCAGTCGTTGGCCTCGACCAGCGTGCGAAAGACGTGCGTCTCGACCTGGTGCTTGGCCGTGAGTGCCATGAACATGCGGCTCAGCCCGAAGGTCACGTCGGTCGAGGCGAGGAAAGACCACCTTGTATCGCCCCATCGCGCATCTGTCCGTTCCGCATAGATGGCCAGCCGGCGCAGATCGGCGGAGGTGAGAGGTGTCGTGCTTCCCCTGAAGTCGAAGATGAGGCTCAGTCCCTCCTTGAAGCCGGGGAGATCCACGAGTTCGTCGAACGACTGTTCGAGCTCGTCGACATCCATGCTCTGCTTGGCGCGCAGCACGATCACGCCGAGGTCTCTGTTGAACCTGATCGTATGAGCCATCATGCCCCTTTTTGAGGCTGCCGCGCGCAGTGGGAACGCTCACTGTAGGGCCATGAGCGGGCAGAGTCCCGTACGGATGTCCCGCCGTGGAGACTTCGCGCGAAAGTTGCGGGTGAGTAGGCGAACCCGCGGCGGTGGGGCGAGCCGTCAGCCGATCGAGCGCACCAACCGGATGATGTCGATGCCCTTGGTGTCGACGCCGAACCAGTCGAGATAGAGCGGCACCTGGTGGTCGAGCATGTGCCGGCCATGGTGGATGCGGCGCCCGTGGGTGCGGGCCCGCGTCAGCAGCGGCGTTTCGACCGGGCTCATGATCACGTCGGCCACGACGACGTCGGGGTCGAGCGTCATCGGGTCGAAGGCCTGCGGGTCGCCGGCACGCAGGCCGAGCGCCGTCGCATTGATCGCAATGTGAATGCCCTTCGGAGGCATCCTGACTTCCGCGACCGGCACGTCGGGATAGTGGCTCAGCAACCGGTCGATCGCCTTGCCGGCGCGCGCTTCCTGGAGTTCGGTGACCAGCAGGCGGCCGACGCCGGCTTCGCACAAAGCGGCGGCAATGGCGCCGCCCGCGCCGCCGAGGCCGACCAGCCAGACGCTGGCGCCCTTCACGCGATGGCCCTGCGCTTCCAGTCCCCGAACGAAGCCGAGGCCGTCGACATTATCGCCCGCCAGCACCCCGTCGGGGTCGCGGCGTACCAGATTGACGCTGCCGGCCGCCATCGCGCGGGGCGTGGCGCGGCCCACCAGGTCGAGCATCGCGGTCTTGTGCGGGATGGTGACGGTGAAGCCGCCGAGGTTGCGCATCTTGGCCAGCGCGTCGAGCATCAGCGGCAGCAGATCGGGGCCGCCCTCGAAGGGTAGCCAGACGGCATTGACGCCCGTGGCGGCGAAAACCTGGGACATCACGCCGGTCATGCGCAGCTGACGGATGGGATCGCCGATCGTGCCGTAGAGGCGCGTGGCGCCGTTGACCTGGAACAGGCCGTTGAAGAGTTGTGGGTCTGTCGGGTTCATGAGCCCCCAAAAGAAAACGGCGGAGCCTGCGCCCCGCCGTCGATCTTGGCCGTCCGGAATGCGCGGCGCTAGAGATTCTTGAGCACGTACTCGGCCGAGGACACCTCGAAGGCGCCGGGCTTCTCGACGAAGAGATGCTTGATGGTGCCGTCCTCGACGACCATGGCGTAACGCTGGCTGCGGGTGCCGAGGCCGAACTTGGAGCCGTCCATCGTCAGACCCATCGCCTGGGTGAACTCGCCGTTGCCGTCGCCCAGCATCATCACCAGGTCGCCAGCCTTCTGGTCCTTGCCCCAGGCGCCCATCACGAACGCGTCGTTCACGGAAATGCAGGCGATGGCGTCGACGCCCTTCGCCTTGAGAGCAGCTGCTTCGGCCACGAACCCGGGCACGTGCTTTGCTGAACAAGTGGGGGTGAAGGCGCCCGGCAGCGCGAAGGCGACGACCTTCTTGCCCGGCGCGAAGAGTTCTTCCGTGGTGACGGCCTTGGGGCCTTCCGGGCCCATCATGCGCAGCGTGGCGCTGGGGACTTTGTCTCCGACTTTCGCCATTATTAGCTCCTCAAATACGCCGCCCAACCGCGGCCTTTACGAACCGGCGGACCCTAGGCCGGGGTTGGGTTTTTGTCCATGCAAGGCCCGTTGCTGGAAATGCGGCGGGCTCCGGTCCTTGAACTTTGGCCGGACAATCCCCATGGATATGGGAGACAGTACATCATGCCCGGGTCCAGCTCTCCTGCCGCCACGTTGGTCGGCCGCTTCCTGGTCGCCGCGCCGTCCATGCCGGACGAGCGCTTCCAGAAGAGCGTCGTCTTCATCTGCAAGCACGATGACGACGGCGCGCTTGGAATAATCGTGAACAACAAGGTCGACGACCTGCCGCTCGGCCAGGTCTACAAGCAGCTCGGCATCGAGGTGCCCAAGACGACCGCGGACCTGCCGGTGCTGTTCGGCGGCCCGGTCGAGACCTCGCGCGGGCTCGTGCTGCACTCGGCTGATTACAAGCGCGACGAGACCCTGCTGATCGACGGCGGGATGGCGCTCACCGCCTCGCTCGAAATCCTGAAGGACATGGCGGGGGGCACCGGGCCCAAGAACGCCTGGCTGGCGCTCGGCCATTCCGGCTGGGCGCCGGGCCAGCTCGACCGCGAGATGCAGGACAATGCCTGGCTGGTGGTCGATGCCGATGCCGAACTGGTGTTCGATGCCGATTTCGCCGCCAAGTGGCAGCGTGCGCTCGACCGGCTGGGCCGCGGCTTGCCCGGAGGCAAGTTCGACCTCGCCTCCTTCTCTCCGCAGTCCGGTCGCGCCTGACGTTTTTGCCGTCGCCGTGTACATGCATTGCGGTGCATGAGGTGTGCGTTCTCGCGCCAGGATTGTACTTAACTTCCCCAGGCGAACGGGCCTATAGCGGCAGGTACGTCGACCGCCTGCCTCCCTTCGCGGACGACGGAGCGTACCCGGGACGTCCGCGTTCCTTCCCCAACCCTAAAAGGGAATGCGGGCGTCCCGACTTCGCGTCGACTGCCTCTTGCTCGGCGACGCCTTACTCGGCCGCAATCGACCGGGCGGCGGGGCTCTTGTAGGCGGCGAGCAGCGACGCTTCGCGCTCCTTCGCGGCCTTCACGTTCTTCTCCTTCACGTGGCCGAAGCCGCGCATCGTTTCCGGCACGGACGCGATCTGGACCGCAAGGGCGTGGTTATCCTGGGCGAGCGTGGCCAGCAGCGTCTCGACGGTGGCTTCGTACTCGCCGATCAGCCGGCGCTCCATGCGCCGCTCCTCGCTGTAGCCGAAGATATCGAACCTGCCGCCGCGCAGCCGCTTCAGCGACGCGAGGATACGGAAGGCCGGCATCATCCACGAACCGAACTCGCTCTTCTTCAGCTCGCCCGTCACCGGATCGCGATCGGCGAACAAAGGCGGGGCGAGGTGGAAGGTGACCTTGTAGTCGCCTTCGAACTGCTGACGCAGCTTCTTCTGGAACTCGCCGTCGCTGTAGAGGCGGGCGACTTCGTACTCGTCCTTGTAGGCCATCAGCTTGTAGAGCGACTTGGCGACCGCTTCGGCGAGGCCGCGGCGGCCCGGCGCCTTGTCCTTCTCGACCCTGGCAACCTTGTCGACGAGCTTGCGATAGCGTTCGGCATAGGCCGCGTCCTGATAAGCGGTGAGCAGCTCGACGCGCCGGGAGACGATCTCGGGCAGGGTGCGCGCGACGGGCTTCTCGACGCGAAGTGCCGGCTTGGCGGCCGCCTGCACGGCGGCAAGATTGTGCGCGGCGAGGCGGCCCCAGTCGAAGGTGCGCTTGCTGCTCTCGACGGCGACGCCGTTCAGCTCGATGGCCCGCATCAGCGCCTCGAACGACAGCGGCACCAGGCCCTTCTGCCAGGCATGACCCAGCATGAAGAGATTGGTCGCGATCGAGTCGCCCAGGATCGCGGTGGCAAGGCCGGTGCCGTCGATGAACGAGGTGGCCTCTTCGCCCGCGGCATCGCGGATCGCCTTCATCATGGATTCGGCGCCGAGGTCCATGTCGCCGTTCATGACGAAGGCGGCGACCGGCTGGACATGGCCGTTGATCACGGCCCTGGTCACGCCCTGCTCGATGCGCGACAGCGCGGCCGGCGAGGCGGCCACGACCATGTCGCAGCCCAGCACCAGGTTGGCGCCGCCGGCGGCGATGCGCACGGCATGGAGATCCTCGGGTTTGGGCGCCAGTCGCACATGGCTCATCACCGCGCCGTTCTTTTGCGCCAGCCCGGTGAAGTCGAGCACCGTGCAGCCCTTGCCTTCGAGGTGGGCGGCCATGCCGATCAACGCGCCGACGGTGATGACGCCGGTGCCGCCGATGCCGGTCACCAGGATGCCGTAGGCTTCGCTCAGCGGCCGCAGGGTCGGCATCGGCAGCGAGGCAAAGGGATCTTCCGCGACGACCTCGAGCTTGCGGCGGCGGGCCTTGGCGGGAACGCCGCCCCGCACCGACACGAAGCTCGGGCAGAAGCCGTTCACGCAGGAGAAGTCCTTGTTGCAATTGCTCTGGTCGATCTGGCGCTTGCGGCCGAGCTCGGTCTCGAGCGGCTTCACCGCCACGCAGTTGCTCTTTTCCGAGCAGTCGCCGCAGCCCTCGCAGACCGCGTCGTTGATGAAGACGCGCCGGTCGGGATCGGGGAAGGTGCCGCGCTTGCGGCGGCGGCGCTTCTCGGCGGCGCAGGTCTGGTCGTAGACGAGGACGGTGAGGCCGGGAATCTCGCGCAGCTCGCGCTGCACGGCGTCGAGTTCGTCGCGATGGCGGATCGTGACGCCGTGCGCGAAGCCGGCGTTCATCGGGTACTTGTCCGGCTCGTCGGTGACGACGATCACCTTCTTGGCGCCCTCTGCCTCGACCTGCCGCGTGATCTCCGGGACCGTGAGCGGGCCGTCGTGCGGCTGGCCGCCGGTCATCGCGACCGCGTCGTTGAACAGGATCTTGTAGGTGATGTTGACGCCGGCGGCGGCCGACTGGCGGATCGCCATCAGGCCTGAATGGTAATAGGTGCCGTCGCCCAGGTTCTGGAAGATGTGATTGTCGGAATGGAACGGCGCCTGGCCGACCCAGCCCACGCCCTCGCCGCCCATGTGGGAGATCAGCGAGGTGCGGCGCTCGGGCATCCAGATCGCCATGCCGTGGCAGCCGATGCCGGCCATGGCGCGGCTGCCCTCGGGCTCCTTGGTCGAGGTGTTGTGCGGGCAGCCCGAGCAGAAGAACGGCGTGCGCGCGACCTTGGGCGGCGGCGCCGACAGCAGCTTCTCCTTGCCTTCGAGGCGGGCGAGACGCTGGCGCAGCTCGGGCGATTCGCCCTCGTGCTTCATCAGGCGGCCGGCGATCACCATGGCGACGCCGGTCGGGGTGAGTTCGCCCTCGCTCGGCAGGATGATGCGGCCGCTCTCGTCGGCCTTGCCGATCACCACCGGTCGGCGGTCGGCCGGCAGGTGATAGAGGATGCGCAGGAGCTGGTCCTCGAGGTTCGAGCGCTTCTCCTCGACGACGATGACTTCCTGAAGGCCTTCGGCGAAACGGCGCGCGCCTTCGGCCTCCAGCGGCCAGGTCACGCCCACCTTGTAGAGGCGGATGCCGAGCGCCCGGGCACGCGCGTCGTCGATGCCGAGATCCTCCAGCGCCTGGCGCGTGTCGAGATAGGCCTTGCCGGTCGTCATGATGCCGATGCGGGCGCGCGTGCCGGTCTCGGTCGGTTCGATCACGGTGCGGTCGAAGCCGTTGGCGCGCACGAACGCGTTCACGGCCGCCATCTTCGGCCCGTGCAGGCGACGCTCGGCCTCCAGCGGCGGATCGGGATTGCGGATGCCGAGCCCGCCCGGCGGCAGCTGGAAGTCGGTCGGCATCACGATCTGGATGCGCTCGGGATCGACCCAGACCGAGGCGCCGCTCTCGACCGTTTCGGAGATCGCCTTGAAGCCGACCCAGCAGCCGGAGTAGCGCGACAGCGCGAAGCCCAGGATGCCGTAGTCGAGATATTCCTGGACGGTCGCCGGATTGACGACCGGGATCATGGCCGCCGAGAAGACCTGCTCGCTCTGGTGCGGCAGGGTCGAGGACTGGCAGCCATGGTCGTCGCCGGCCAGCGCGATCACGCCGCCGTGCGGCGAGGTGCCGGCCGCGTTGCCGTGCTTCAGCACGTCCATCGAACGGTCGACACCGGGGCCCTTGCCGTACCAGATCGAAAAGACGCCATCGACCTTGGCGCCGGGGAACAGGTTGGTCTGCTGGCTGCCCCAGACGGCCGTCGCCGCGAGATCCTCGTTGAGGCCGGGCTGGAAGTGGATGTTGTTCTCTTTCAGGTACCGCTTCGCGCCCCACAGCGCGTTGTCGTACATGCCGAGCGGCGAGCCGCGATAGCCGGAGATGAACCCGCCGGTGTTGAGGCCGGCGGCGAGATCGCGCTGGCGCTGCATCATCGGCAGGCGCACCAGCGCCTGGATGCCGGTCATGTAGACGCGGCCCTTGCCGAGCCGGTAGCGATCCTCGAGGGCGTAGTCGCCGAAAACGAGAGGAACGGGAGTGACGGTGCTCATCGCGGGAGCCCTCCGATGCGGCGGCGTGAACGGGCGTTTATTAGCCGCACCATAGCGGGCCTGACGGCCGGCGGAAAAGCCTGTCGAGGCCTGCCGCCGGGTCGAATTTCGCGGAGTGCCGTCCGTCCGCTAGTTCGTCGCCGGCCGCTTGCCGGCCTTGTAGTCGGCGATGGCGGCCTTGAGCTGGCGGTATTCCGCGCACCCGAAGGTGCAGAGCGAGTCGAGGCGGGCGAGCTGCTGCTCGGCCTCCGGCAGGCGGCCCAGCATCAGGTAGGCTTCGCCGAGATATTCGTAGGCGCCGATGTGGCGGGAATCGATCGCCAGCGCCTGCTGGTAGTATTGCAGCGAGCCGTTGGGGTTACCCGACTTGCGCGTGGCGAAGCCCATGAGGTTGTAGGCATCCGCATTCTTCGGATCCTTCGTTACGACCTGCTGCAGTAGCGGCAGGGCGCCCTGGTAATCCCCCGCCTGGATCATCGCCTTGGCGCGGGTGAAGTTGGCGTCGACGGGCTTGGCCGGCGCCGATTCCGTGGAGCCGCCGCCCGCGGCCTGAACGGGCAGGGACAGGCCAATGGTGGTCACGGTCATAGCGGCAGCAAGGAAAAGGGCGCGCATGGAATTACCTCCTGAAGGTCGCGTGATTCTCGCCCGGTCGGCGCGCCGGACAACGAACATCTTATGACATTGCCGTGAGTTCGGCCGCCTTGGCGATGGCGCGAACGGAGAGCCGGCCCTGCCGGCCGCGGATCTCGACCTCATGGCGGGGCGCCTCGCCGAGATCGATGCCGGCGCGGTCGAGCAGTTCCTGCGATACGACGAGTTCGACGGCGAATTCCTTGGTCATCGATTCGAGCCGGCTCGCAGTGTTCACCGTGTCGCCGATCGCGGTGATCTGGGCGGCGCGTGCATAGCCCATCTCGCCAACGATGGCCGGACCGGCGTGAATGCCGATGCCGATGCGCAGCGGCATGTCGAGATCGCCGGACATCGCTTCGTTGAGGTCGGCAAGGGCCAGCGCCATGCGCCGCGCCGCATCGAGCGCTTGGCGGCACGCGACCTGCGGCTCCTGGTTGAGGCCGAAGATCGCCATCACCCCGTCGCCAATGAACTTGTCGAGACGCCCGCCAGCCGCCTCGACGGCCTGTCCGGTCGCGCGGAAGTAGCGGTTGAGCAGGAATACGACGTCGTAGGGAAGCTTGCCTTCCGAGATCGTCGTGAAGCCGCGGATATCGGCGAACAGCACCGCGATATAGCGCTCGCCGCCATGGGCCTGGGGCTGGCGGCGATAGGCCTCGACCGGGCCGGCAGCGGCCGGCAGCAGCGGCGCCACCCGGTAGTGGCCGGGGGGCGGGCGCAGCTGGCACGCGAGACGCACGTTGGTTGGGGCACCGATGCGCGCCAGCACCTTCGCTTCCTCCGGCGATGCCGGCGGCAGCCGTTGGCGATCGTCGCCGGAGATGCGAACGCGGCAGGTCGAGCAGCGGCCGCGACCGCCGCAGACCGAGGCGTGGGGAATGCCGGCCACCCGGCTCATCTCGAGGATCGAGAGGCCGGCGGGCTGGGTCACGCTGCGTCGCTCGCCGTAGTCGAGACGCACCACGCCGACACGCCGTTCCCAGAGATCGCGCAAGGGGCGGGCGGCGATCGCCACGAGCAGCAGGGCGAGGGCGGTGTATTCGAGCGCGGCCGAGATCGAATAGAGATGGGCGACCTGCTGCGGCGCCGGAACATGCACGCGCTCGAACAGGCCTTCGAGGAAGCCGGGACGCTGCGCCAGCTCGGCAACGTCGCGCAGCGCAACGGCAGCGCCGGCGAGGCTGGCGGCGGGGATCAGGAGGGCGAGGCCGTAGAGGAGCGGCAGCCAGTCGCGGTACCAGGGCTTGAGGCGCAGCGCGAAATGCAGGCCGATGCAGCCATGGATCCAGACGACGAGCGGCAGGGAGAACTGTCGCAGAATGCCTGTCCAGCTGCCGGCGACGAGCGATCCCAGCACCCACGGATAGCCCGACTCGACGTCGTAGAGAGTCTCGGCGAGGCGCGTGCCGACGACATGGATCACGCCCAGCGGGATGATCGACGCACCGAGGATCCATTGCGTCCATTCCCAGCGCGACAGTTTCAGCGCGCGCCGGCGGTACAGCGACCACAGGGCGAGGCAGAAGTGGCCGAAGAGGGCGCCGTAGAGAACCGTCAGGCCGGCGGGATTGCTCCAGACGAAGGCGAACCAGAGCCGGCCTTCCTCGAGGACGCGCAGCGAGATCAGGCCGAGCGCGTGATTGAGGAGATGGGTGACGACGTAGAAGAAGAGAACGTAGCCCGACCAGAGGCGAAGCCGTCCGGTCATGGCGTCAATTCAGGAGAGGCAGGACCGCTTCGGGCGGCCGGCCGATCACGGCGTGGGCGCCTTTCACGACGATCGGGCGCTGCAGCAGGACGGGGTGCGCCGCGATCGCGTCCACGATCTGCGCCTTGGTGAGGTCCGCCTTCCTGAGCTTCAGCGCCTTGAATTCCGTCTCTCCGTCACGGATCAACTCGCGCGGATCGCCGCCGACCATCGTGACGAGTTTCTCCACCTCAGCCTTGCTCGGTTGTTCCTTCAGATACTCACGGATCGTGGGCTCGAGGCCGTTGCTCTTCAGCAGGTCGAGAGTCTGCCGCGACTTGCTGCAGCGCGGATTGTGCCAGATCGTGACGTTCATGAGTGCCTCTCTGGCTGAACCATGGCGAGCCGTTCAGGCTTCGTCCAGAGCATCGGGGTCCGTCGACTCGATGACCTTGCGGGCGAGGGCGTAGGCGAAGCCTGCGCGCGCCATCGAGGCGAGGTCGCGCGCCTTCTTCTCCTCGCGATCCTTCATGCGGAAGGGACCGAGCCGGCGCCGGCGGGCGAAGGCCACGGCGGCCTGGATTTCCCGCCGGGCGGGATCGGTGCCGAGTTCGTCGTCGAGCGCGGCCAGGGCGCTGTCGACGTCGTCGCGCCCCACGCCCGCGACCTGCAGGCGTTGGCGCGTCAGTTGGCCCGAGACGCCGCGGCGGTGCAGCGATCGCGCCTTGGTCTGCGCGAACGCCTTGTCGTCCAGCAAGCCGGCCGCCACGAATTTCTGAACGACCGCTTCGATGGCCTCCTCGACATTGTCGATCACGGGTGCCTCGAGCAGCCGGGCCTTGGACACACGGCGACGCAGCACGCGACGCAATCCCTCGGCCGAACTGGCGTACCGCTCGAGATAGAACACGGCGGCGTTCTGGAGATACTTCGCCGTGATCGGAGAAGCGGTGCGCTTCACGGCATCACCCCCGCAGCGGGATTCCCACCATGGCCTGCAACTCGTCGATCGCGACGTCGGGATCGACGACCTTGATGGTGCGCATACCCAGCGCACGGGCCGGCTTCAGGTTGATGCCGAGATCGTCGAGGTAGATGCAGCGGTCGGGCGCCACGCCCAGCAGGTCGCAGGCGTGCTGGTAGATTCGGGGATCGGGCTTGCGCAGGCCGACTTTGCTCGATTCGACGACATGCTCGAAAAGAGACAGGATCTCGGCCACGGCCTTGGCCTTCTCCGGGCTGCGCGCCATGCCGGGCCCTTCGCCGGCCTTCATGTTGTTGGTGATGCAGGCCACACGGAACGTGGCCTTGCAGCGGCGTAGCGCTTCGACCATCTGCGGCCGAATGTCGCCGCTCAGTGCCTGCAGAATCTTCCAGCCCTCGACACGCTGTCCATGGAGGCGGGCCTCCTCCTCGAACAGGTCGACGAAGCCCTGAAGCGAAACCTCGCTTCGTTCCATTTTCGCCCAGGCATTGGTATCTGGATTGCGCGTATTCAGGCTGCGCAGGAAATCTTTGGGAAGTCCGGCCTCGGCCTCGTAGCGGTTGAAGGCGTCGAAGGGGCTGGAGAGGATCACGCCGCCGAAATCCCACAGGACGGCGAGCGGGGTTTTTGCATGGCTCGTATTCATGGTGGTGCGACCGTCTTTACCTTGTTGCTGCCGCAGTCGGCCCTTATCTCACGCCCTCCATAGGCGACCGGTCGGACGTTGACCATCCAAGCCTGAACTCCGGATTAGGAATTTACACATGAGCGAAGCAGCGGTGATGCCGCGCGGCAACGCAGTGGCGGTAGTGGCAGCAGGAACGGACTCGAAGGGGACGGCCCGTCCCGATGGTCGCAATCGTCGCGCCGCCGAGACCCGTCGCAAGATCATCGAGGCCGCGAAGGTCATGATCGCCGAGACCAGCACGGCGCCGACCGTGGTGGCCGTCGCCCGCCGGGCCGATGTCTCCGTCCGCTCGGTTTTCCAGCATTTCGGCGACGTTGAGTCACTTTTCGTTACTGTCCTGGACGCCATCGGTGAGGGCATCGTGGTCCCCCAGCAGGGCTCCGACTCCCGCCCTCTGGCGGAGCGGGTCGCCTCCGTGGTCCAGGGTTTTGCCGAAGTGTTCGACAAGATCGTCCCGCTGCGGGTCGCCGCCGGCCAGTTCGTGGACCATCCGGCCCTGATCGAGCGCGGCCAGGCCTTCAAGCTGGAGCTGCGGAAGTCCACTTTCGAGGCTTTCGCCCCGGAATTCGCGAGCCTGGGCGAGCAGGCCCGCGAGGAGCTGGCGGACGCCATCGGCGCGGCCCTCTCCCTCGAAGCCTGGATCGTCCTGCGTCGCCGCGACGGGCTGAGCTTCGAACGGGCAGCCGCGGTCTGGCGCATGACGCTCGAGGCGCTGCTGACCCATCGTTTCGCCTCGGTTGCGGCGGAATAGCCACCCTCTGCTTGTCGCCGATTGACTTGGCGTTTGGGATCAGAGAGTTAAGAGCCCCAATCAACTGAAGAACGCTCCGGTAAATGGCGACCAGCCAGCTTCATGAGGACTTTTCCCGCGAGGAGCACGTCAAGGCGGGCTCCGATCGCGGCTTCGGGTTCGTGTTCGCGGGATTCTTCGGAATCCTGAGCGCGATCAACCTGTGGAATCACGGAACCGAGCACGGCGCAGCCTGGAAATGGATGCTGCCGCTGGCGGCGCTGTTCCTCGTCGTGGCGCTCGTCTACCCCAAGGCGCTCGGGCCGCTGAACCGGCTGTGGCTGAAGTTCGGCCTGCTCCTCTACAAGGTCATGAACCCGCTGGTTCTGGGCCTCCTGTTCTTCGTCACCATCATGCCGATCGGCCTGGTGATGCGTGCCTTCGGCAAGGATTTCCTGCGGCTGAAGCTCGATCGGAATGCCAAGAGCTACTGGATCGACCGCACCCCGCCGGGGCCGCCGCCGCAATCGATGAAAAACCAGTTATGATTCCGAAAGGACCGATCCATGGGCTCCATTATCGTCGAACTCTGGGCCTTCATGCGCGAGCGCAAGAAGTTCTGGCTGCTGCCGATCATGATCATGATGGTGATCTTCGGCGGCCTGATCGTTCTCACCAAGGGTTCGGCGATCGCGCCGTTCATCTACACGCTCTTCTAAAGGGTAGGACCTTCCATGCGGGTGCTCGGCATCTCGGCCTTCTATCACGACAGCGCGGCCGCGCTGATCGAGGACGGCCATCTGGTGAGCGCGGCGCAGGAAGAGCGCTTCACCCGCAAGAAGCACGATGCGGGCTTCCCGCAGAACGCGGTCCAGTTTTGCCTGGACCGCGCCGGAATCAAGCTTCAGGACGTCGACTACGTCGCCTTCTACGACAAGCCGTTCCTGAAGTTCGAGCGCCTGCTCGAGACCTACCTCGCCTACGCGCCGCGCGGCTTCACGTCCTTCCGCATGGCCATGCCGCTGTGGCTGAAGGAGAAGCTGTTCCAGAAGACGCTCCTGCGCGACGAGATGAAGAAGTGGGAGCCGGACTTCGACTGGCAGAAGCGCCTGCTGTTCGGCGAGCATCACCAGAGCCACGCCGCTTCGGCCTTCTTCCCGTCTCCCTATGAGGAAGCCGCCGTCCTCTGCATGGACGGTGTCGGCGAGTGGGCGACGACGTCGCTTGCCATGGGAAGCGGCAACAAGCTCGAGATGCTGCGCGAGATCCACTTCCCGCACTCGATCGGCCTGCTCTACTCTGCCTTCACCTACTACCCCGGCTTCAAGGTCAACTCGGGCGAATACAAGGTCATGGGCCTCGCGCCCTATGGCGAGCCCAAGTTCAAGAACCTGATCCTCAACAAGATCGTCGACCTCAAGGAAGACGGCACCTTCCGCCTCGACCAGACCTATTTCGACTATTGCACCGGCCTGCGCATGACGAACGACAAGTTCGGCGCGCTGTTCGGCGGCGCTCGGCGCACTCCCGAGGAACAGCTCACGCAGCATCACATGGATCTCGCGGCGTCGATCCAGGCCGTCACCGAGGAGATCGTGATCCGCCTCGGCCGGTCGGTGAAGAAGGAAACCGGCGTCAAGAACATCTGCCTGGCGGGCGGCGTTGCGCTGAACTGCGTGGCCAACGGCAAGCTGCTGCGTGAGAACATTTTCGACGGCATCTGGGTGCAGCCGGCGGCCGGCGATGCCGGCGGAGCGGTGGGCGCGGCCTATGCCGCCTATCACGGCTTCCTCGGCCAGCCGCGCAAGCTGAACGGCCACATGGACGGCATGGCCGGCTCCTATCTCGGCCCGGACTTCACCGACGACGAGATCGCCGAGCGCCTGACGGCCGTCGGCGCCAAGTTCTCGCGCCTGACGCGCGACGAGATGATCGACCAGACCGCGCAGGCGCTGGCCGACGACAAGGCGGTCGGCTGGATGCAGGGCCGCATGGAGTTCGGTCCGCGCTCGCTGGGCGCCCGCTCGATCCTGGGCGATGCACGCTCGCCCTCGATGCAGAAGACGCTGAACCTCAAGGTCAAGTACCGCGAGTCGTTCCGTCCCTTCGCGCCGGCGGTGCTGCGCGAGGACGTCGACAAGTACTTCGAGTTCCACACCGACAGCCCCTACATGCTGATGGTCGCGCCGGTCGTCGAAGAGCGCCGCCGCAAGATGACCGCTGAGGAAGACAAGCTGTTTGGTATCGAGAAGCTGAACGTACCGCGCTCGGACATTCCGGCCGTCACGCACGTCGACTATTCGGGCCGCATCCAGACGGTGCATGAAGAGACCAACAAGCCGTTCTACGACCTGATCTCGGCCTTCAAGGCTAAGACGGGCAGCTCGGTGATCGTGAACACCTCGTTCAACGTGCGCGGCGAGCCGATCGTCTGTACGCCGGAGGATGCGTGGCGCTGCTTCATGGGCAGCGAGATCGAGGTGTTGGTGGTCGGCAACTGCCTGCTGCGCAAGGAAGACCAGGATCCGGCGCTCAAGCTCGACTACAAGAACGCCTTCGAGCTCGACTAGCGCGCTCTCCATGCGTGCGCCCCTCATGCGTGCCATCGTCTGCGATCGCCTCGGCGATCCTTCCGTTCTCCATATCGAGGAGCGCCCGATCCCCGAACCGGGAGCGGGCGAGATCGTCGTCCGGGTCGGCGCGGGTTCGGTCAATTTCCCCGACGTGCTGATGGTGGCCGGCGGCTACCAGCACAAGCCGGACCTGCCGTTCGTGCCGGGCATGGAAGGCGCGGGCACGATCCACGCGATCGGCGCGGACGTGACGAACTGGAAGGTTGGCGACCGCGTGATCTTCGGCGGGCGCCCGGGCGCCTTCGCCGAGTACGTGAAGCTGAAAGCCGGCGGCAATCTCATGCGCCTGCCGGAAGGCTGGTCGTTCGCCGAGGGCTCGGGCTTCCGCGTCGCCGCGCAGACCGCTTACCACTCGCTGGTTCATCGCGCGGCACTGAAGAAGGGCGAGGTCCTGTTGGTCCACGGCGCCTCGGGCGGCGTTGGCCTGGCGGCGGTCCAGTTGGGCAAGCATATCGGGGCGCACGTCATTGCGACCGGCAGTGACGATGCGCGGTTGGCCATCGTGCGCGCGAATGGCGCCGACGAAGTCGTGAACTACCGCACCGGCGACTTCGTCGCCGCCGTGAAGGAGATGACGAACGGCAAGGGCTGCGACGTGATCTACGATCCCGTGGGCGGCGAGGTGCTGGAGAAGTCGGTGAGGGCTGCCGCGTACGGCGCGCGCCTGCTGGTGGTGGGCTTCACCTCGGGCGGGCCGAGCAAGCTCATGTCCAACCACATCCTGATCAAGGGCCTGTCGGTGCTGGGCGTGCGCGCCGGCGAGACGATCCTGCGCCTGTCGCCGGAACTCGGCCGCGACTATGTCGAGGAACTGCCGCGGCTCGCGGCGCTGGGCGTGATGCGCCCGCACGTCTCGCACCGCTTCCCGATGGAACAGGCCGCCGAGGCCTTCCGCGTCCTGATGGACCGCAAGGTCGTCGGCAAGGTCGCGATCGAGATGACTTTATTGTCATCGCGGGCGGAGTAGTCTCCGCCCTGGAGCGAAGCGAAGAATCTCGCGCCCGCTCCGGAGTCGCCTGGCCGCTATGTGAGGTCCTTCGCTTCGCTCAGGACG
>CAIYWM010000304.1 GCA_903929895.1 uncultured Alphaproteobacteria bacterium | reverse complement strand
GCGGCAAGGTCACCTATCGGGCCCGCTTCGGCGATCTTCCCGACGGCGTCCTGTTCGTCGCTGACGAGGGGACCTTCCTGAAGTGCCAGGGGCAGGCGCTGCCTTGGTCGCTCGAAGCCTATGGGCCGGCGGTCGCCCTGGCGGCGGAGAGGGAGGTCACGGTGCTGACGCCGCGCCCCACCGTTGATGTATTGCGCATGGGCTATGCGCCAAGCCTGCACGCGACTGCCGAGGTCCGGCAGGCTGTTGAGGTCTGAATCCGGGCAAATAAACGAAACAAACGAAATAAACGAAACAATCGAAATGGATGTCGCACCTCCCGAATCGGTATCATGGTACCTCCACCGGGGCGGCCGGTCTGACGCTGCCTTGGCCCGCCGCTATTCGCCCTTGAGCCGGGCCACTTCCTCTTCCAGTTCCTTGATGCGTCGGGCGAGCTGGTCGACGGCCGGGGCGATGTCGGCCTCGGTGTAGCGCGGCACGATGTGCTGGCGGCAGTTGATGTCCCAGGCCTCGATGGTGAAGGCGATCGCCCGCTGCGGGCGGGCGGCATAGGCCGGGTCGACCAGGCGCTCCATCAGTTCCAAGTCGCCCTCGATGATCCGCGCGCGTCCCCAGAGCTTCAGGCGCTGCTGGCTGGCGAAGTGCAGGACGAAGAGGTGGGCACGGTCGTTCTCCCGCAGGTGGCCGAGCGAGATGTACTGCTGGTTGCCCGCGAAATCGGCGAAGGCCAGCGTATGGCTGCCGATCGGCTTCAGGAACCCAGGGGGGCCGCCGCGATGCTGTATATAAGGTCTGCCGTCGGCGCTGGCCGTGGCGAAGAAGAACGTGTCGATGACGCCGAGGAAGCGGCGGAGATCGTCGGTGATCTCCCTGTTCCAGGTCCGGCCCTCGAACTGGGCGCGCGATCCGAGACGCGTCTGCTCCGCCTTCACCCCGGCGGAGAACATCACGTCTTCGGGATCGCTCATCCCCGCCGCTCCATCGTTACCCCAGCTTCTTGCCGAGCTCGCCTGCGATTTCCTGGATGAACTGCCAGGCGACGCGGCCCGAGCGCGATCCGCGCGTGATCGACCATTCGACCGCCCGCTTGCGCAACTCGTCCTTCGGGAGGTCGAGCTTGAAGAACTCGCAATAGCCTTCGATCATCGCGAAGAACGTGTCCTGGTCGGCATTGTGGAAGCCGAGCCACAGGCCGAAGCGATCCGACAGCGAGACCTTCTCCTCGACGGCCTCGGACGGGTTGATGGCCGTCGAGCGCTCGTTCTCGATCATGTCGCGCGGCATCAGGTGGCGCCGGTTCGAGGTCGCGTAGAACACGACATTCTCCGGCCGGCCCTCGATGCCGCCGTCGAGCACCGCTTTCAGCGACTTGTAGGCGGCGTCCTGTCCGTCGAAGGAGAGGTCGTCGCAGAACACGATGAAGCGACGGCTCGAATCGCGGATCATGGTGAGCAGCGCCGGTAGCGAGGGGATGTCCTCGCGATGGATCTCGATCAGGGCCAGGGGACCCGGAGGTCCGCCCATCTCGCGGTTCACATGGGCGTGCACGGCCTTCACGATCGAGCTCTTGCCGGCGCCGCGCGAGCCCCAGAGCAGCGCGTTGTTGGCCGGCAGGCCCTTGGCGAAGCGCAGCGTATTCTGGACCAGAGTCTCCTTCTGGCGGTCGATGCCGACCAGCAGGTCGAGGTTCACCCGGTTGACCTTGGGGACCGCCTCGAGGCGGTGCCCGGCGGCGTGCCAGACATAGGCTTCCGCCCCGTTTATGTCGGCGCCGGGAGGCGTCGGAGGGGCCAGGCGGTCGAGCGCTGCCGCAATGCGTGAGATAGTGGCTTTAAGGTCTTGATCCATCGTCGCCGGCCGCTGAAAAGGGGGGCGACCATATCGCCCCCGGCTTGCGTTGCAAAGCGGGGGGAGACCGCTATAGTCCGCGCGCTTTTTCGACGGCCGGAAGACTCGGGAGCAGAAGATGTTGATTTCGCAGGCGTGGGCGCAGGGTGCAGGCGGTGGCGGCGGGGATTTCCTCGTCCAGCTGTTCCCGCTGGTGCTCATCTTCGTCGTCTTCTACTTCCTGCTGATTCGTCCGCAGCAGGCCAAGGTGCGCGCCCAGCGCGAGATGCTTGCCGGCGTGAAGCGCGGCGATCGCGTCGTCACCGGCGGCGGCATCATCGGCCTGGTCACCAAGGTGATCTCGGACAACGAGGTCCAGGTGGAACTTGCCGAAGGCGTGCGGGTTCGCATCATCAAGCAGACCATCACCGACATCCTGACGCGCGGCGAATCGGTGCGCGGTCCGAAGGAGAGCAGCGAAGACGACGACAAGCCCATGCTGCCGCCGCCGGCCCCGGCGCCAGAGCGCAAGAGCCTGCTGGGCGGCCTGTTCGGCGGCGGCAAGAAGTAACGGCCGCAGAAGGACTTAGGTCGGGATGCTCAATCTTCCGCGCTGGCAGACCATCGCCATTGCCGCCATCACGCTTCTGTCGGTGCTGTTCGCCCTGCCGAACCTGCTGCCGGGCAGCGTGTTGCAGCATCTGCCGCACTGGTACGCGACCAGCCGGATCAATCTCGGTCTCGACCTGCGCGGCGGCGCCCATTTCCTGCTGGAAGCCGACCTTCGCTCGGTGCTGACCGAGCGCCTGACCAACCTGTCGGACGCGGTGCGCGCCGAACTGCGCAAGCAGCAGGTGCCGTTCCGCGACGTGACGGTCGAAGCCGGCAAGAACCTCGTCGTCACCCTGCGTGACGAGGCGAACCGTTCCAAGGCCCTCGAGGCGATCCGCGCGGTCGATCCGGCGCTGGCGCTGTCGGGCAGCGGCGACACGATCCGGGTGGCCTATTCCGAGCAGGAGCTGGCGAAGCGCAAGAAGGAGGTGATCGACCAGTCGATCGAGATCCTCCGTCGCCGCGTCGACGAGACCGGCACGCTGGAGCCCACCATCACCCGCCAGGGCGACGAGCGCATCCTGCTGCAGGTCCCGGGCATCAAGGACACGAGCGACCTCAAGCGCAAGATCAACCAGACCGCCAAGCTCACCTTTCATCTGGTGAACGAGGACGTGGCCGCGACCGGCCAGAACATCCCGCAGACGGTGCCGCCGACCACCTTCCTGGTGCCGACGCGCGAAGGCATGCTGGAGCTGCGCCGCACCAATCCGAAGGCCTGGGAGGATATCCAGTC
>CAIYWM010000303.1 GCA_903929895.1 uncultured Alphaproteobacteria bacterium | reverse complement strand
CCGTGTCGCCTTCTACGTCGTGCTCCATCTCGAGTATTACGAGCTGCTGCCGCCCGAGGGCATCGTGAAGGACAGCCGCTTCACCGGCGAGTTCGGCACCTACCATCCCGACTACCGCACCTGGACGCAGCGCGAATACGGCAACCGCACCGGCATCTTCCGCGTGCTCGACGTGCTTGATCGCTACCAGATCCGGGCCGGCGTGGCCGTCAACGCGATGGCGGCCGAGCGCTATCCGTTCCTGATGGAGCAGTTCCGCAAGCGGAACTACGAGATCATCGGCCACGGCGTCTCGGCCAATCGCATGATCAGCTCGAAGATGAGCGAGGCCGAGGAGAAGCAGGAGATCGCGACCTCGATCGCCGCGATCGAGAAGGCGACCGGCGCGGCGCCCAAGGGCTGGCTCGGCCAGGAATATGGCGAGAGCCAGCGCACGCCGAAGCTGCTGGCAGATGCTGGCCTCGACTACGTTCTCGACTGGCCCAACGACGACCAGCCCTATCCGATGCATGTCGGCGACGGAAGGAAGTTCGTCTCGCTGCCCAACCAGCCGGAATGGGACGACGTGCAGCAGCTCTGGCTGCGGCGCATCAACACCGCGCGCTACCCCGACATCGTGGGCGATGCCTTCGAGCTGCTGCATCACGAGGGCGGCCAGGTGTTCAACCTGTCGATCCATCCCTGGCTGATGGGCATGGCGCATCGCATCAAGTATCTCGACGAGGCGCTGCGGCGCGTCGAGCGGTTCGGCAACATCTGGCAGGCGACGCCGGGCGAGGTGGCCAGTCACTATCGCGAAACGATGATGGGCTGACGCGTGACCAGGTTCTGGCTCGATACGCTCGCGGAGTTCATCGCGGACTTCCGTCTGGAGACGCTGAAGCCCGACACGGTCGAGCAGACCTCCTACGTCATCCTCGACACGATCGGGGCCATCGTGGGCGGCGCGGCCGAGCCCGAGATGCAGGCGCTGACGGCCAGGCTCACGGTCAGCCCGGTCGGCGAGGCCTCGGTGATGGGCACCGGCAAGACGGCCGTGTCGGCGGCTGCCGCCTTCCTGAACGGCACCGCCGGCACCTTCCTGGAAATGGACGAGGGCAATCGCTTCGCCAAGGGCCATCCCTCGATCCATGCCCTGCCCGCCGTCTGGGCCATGGCCGAGATCAAGGGCCTCTCCGGCAAGGCGGCGATGGAGGCGCTGATCCTGGGCTACGAGGTCGGTGCGCGCATCGGCATCGCGGCCTCCCTGCGGCCCGACATGCACCCGCATGGGACCTGGGGCACGGTGGGGGCCGCGGCCGCCGTCGCGAAGCTGCTCGGCTACGACGCGGCGCGGATCCGCGAAACGATCAACGTCGCCTCCTCGCTGACGCTCGCCAGCTCCAAGCGCACGATGCTGGAGGGCGGCACGGTGCGGAACGCCTATGCCGGCATCTCGAACCGCATGGCGCTGATGGCGATCGATCTCGTCGAAACGGGCTTCATCGGCGAGCGCGACGGGCTGTCCAGCGTGTTCGGCAAGGTCGTGTCGGAGCGCTTCGACACGGCGCGCATGATCGACGGGCTGGGCCGCGACTGGCAGATCGACCAGAACTATTTCAAGCTCCATTCCTGCTGTCGCTACAATCACGGCGCGCTCGATGCACTCGACCTCCTCCTCGCCAAGGAAGCCGTCGCCGCCGACGCGGTCGAGCGCGTGGATGTGGCCAGCTATCTCTATGCCGCCGAGCTCGACGACCAGGCGCCGCGCAATACGCTGGCCGGCAAGTTCTCCGTGCCGTTCGCGGTGGCCACGCGCCTCGTGCGTGGTTCCTCGCGGGTCGAGAACTTCACCTGGGAGGCCCTGCGTGACGAGAAGGTGCAAGCCTTCGCCAAACGCGTTTTCGTGACCGAGGACGAGGCGATGACGGCCAGGCTGCCGCAGTTCCGCCCGGCCCGGGTCGATGTCCGCCTGCGCGACGGCCGCACGCTCTCGGCGTCCGTCGAGGCCAATCGCGGCGACGACCAGGATCCCTACTCGCGCGACGAGCTCACAGGGAAGTACTTCTCGCTGACGGCACGGATGTTGCCTCACGAAGTCGCGGACGAAATGCGGAAGAAGATTCTGGTGCTGGACAGCATCGCCGACATACGCTCGATTTTCGCTCGTTGATCTGCCGGGAGGTTTTAATGACCAAGCAACGGAAGTCTGGGGTTTCGCGTCGGACCTTCATCGCGGGTGGCACCGTGCTGGCGACCGGAGCGATCGGCGCACCCGGGCTGGTCGGCGCCCAGCCGGCCGCCGTGAAGGTCGGCATGATCCATCCCGTCACCGGCTTCGTCGCCTATAACGGCCAGCAGAGCCGCATCGGCGGCACCATGGCCATCGAGGATGTGAACAAGGCGGGCGGCATCAAGTCGATGGGCGGCGCCCGGCTGGAAGCCCTGCTGGGCGACAGCCAGTCCAAGGTCGAGGTCGGCGTCAGCGAAGTCGAGAAGATGAACGAGCAGGGTGTGGCCGCCTACATCGGCTGCTTCCAGAGCCCGGTCGGCATCGCCGCCAGCCAGGCCGCCGCCAAATACGGCACGCCCTTCCTGGTGGATGTCGGCGCCTCCGACCTGCTGATGAACCGCGGCCTCAAGAACGTGTTCCGCCTGAAGCCGGGGTTCGGCGTCTGCGTCGATGACGGCATCGCCTCGCTGGGGGCGCTGAACAAGGCCGCCAACGACGTCGCCAAGACGGCGGTCATCGTCCACGAATCGGGCGAATTCGGCACCGGCACGGCCAAGCTGCTCGCCGGCAAGTTGCCCTCGATCGGCATTACGCCGAAGGAACTGATCGCGCACGACAACCCGACGCGCAACTTCGACAACATCGCGCTGCGCATCCGATCGCTGGCGCCCGACATCGTCATGATGTCGAACTATGGCAACGAGTACATGCTGCTGGCGCGCACCCTCTACCAGCAGAAGGTGAACGTCGCGGGCTTCTTCTCGATCCTGGGCGGCGGCTTCAACTACAAGTTCGTCAAGGAGATGCCCGACGTCTCCCAGTACATGATGGACGTGAACCACTGGTACAACCCGAAGAGCCCGCAGGCCCAGGCGCTGAAGAAGCGCGTCGAGGCCACGGGCGCGCTGTTCACCTTCGAGGTCTATCTCACCTACACCAACGTCATGCTGCTGGCCGACGCGCTGGAAAAGGCCGGTTCGGCCGACAAGGAGAAGCTCATCGCGGCGCTGGCCGCCTCGACCTTCAAGGCCGAGCTGATGCCCTACGGCCCGACCAAGTTCGTCAACGGCCAGAACCAGGGCGGGCGGCCGGCGACCATGCAGTCCCTCAAGGGCGACATCGAGGTGATCGCGCCCGAGGAGTTCGCCTCGGCCAAGGCGGTGTTCCCCAAGCCGAAGCTCTAAGGGCTTCCGGGTGATATTGGATGGCGTCGAACTTTCCAACAAGGACCTCACCCTGAGGAGCGAGCGCAGTGAGCGTCTCGAAGGGTGGGCACGAGCACCGCGTCTGCTGCCGATCCTTCGAGACGGCCCTTCGGGCCTCCTCAGGATGAGGGATATGGTTCAACCCGGATCCGAAAGACTCTGAAGGCGTGTTCGATCCCGCCTTTCTCTTCGCGGGCGTCCTGAACGGCCTTCTGGCCGGCGGCATCTATGTTCTCGTGGCCGTCGGCCTGACGCTGATCTACGGCGTCCTGCACATCATCAACTT
>CAIYWM010000302.1 GCA_903929895.1 uncultured Alphaproteobacteria bacterium | reverse complement strand
GTCACCGTGGCGGCGATCGACCTGGTGTCCAGCCAGCTCCGCTTCGCCATGATCGGCCGGCGTGCAGGGCCTGGAACGTGAACGATCCGTCCACCGAAGCGGCCCGCTACGCCCTCTATTACGCGCCGCGCGCGGAGGAGGGTCTGGCCGTGGCTGCCAGCCGATGGCTGGGACGAAATGTGGACACGGGCGAGGCCCGCGATCTCGTTCCGGTGAGCGGCGTTCCCCATGAGCGTCTGTCGGCGATCGTCGCCGAGCCGCGGCTCTATGGCTTCCATGGCACGCTGAAGCCCCCGATCGTTCTTGCAGAGGGCGCGACCGAGCGCGACTTCATCGAAGCCGTCGGCGCCTTCGCCGCGACCGAGCGCCAGATCGACGTGCCGGCGCTGGCCCTGGCCGAGGTGCAGGACTTCCTCGCACTGGTGCCGGCGGAGCGTTGCGCGGCGCTCCAGGATTTCTCGGATCGTTGCGTCGTGGAGTTCGACGAATTCCGGCGTCCCGCCGACGAGGCCGAGCTCGCGCGCCGGCGCGCCGCCGGCCTGACCCAGAGGCAGGAGGATCTGCTGCTGCGCTGGGGTTACCCCTTCGTCCTCGAGCAGGGACGCTTCCACCTGACCCTCACCGGGAGGGTGACGGAGCCGCGCGAACGCACCGTGATCCTCGACGAGCTGCGCCGTCGCTTCATGGCCTTTCTCGACCGGCCGCTGGCGGTGCGCGACCTCTGCGTCTTCCGTCAGCCGGCGCCGGGCCGGCCCTTCACGGTCGCGGCGCGGTTCAGGCTCGGCGGAGGGCGGCGTCTGGCCACCCAAGTCTGGAGAGCAGCCTGACGAAGGAAGAGGCGGCTTCATCGATCGTGGTGTCGTTCACGATCGTCACAAGCCGCGGGTCGTCGATGTCGTAGGCATCGGCGCGCTCCAGTCGCTCAGCCGCCTCGAGCGCGGATTCGCGACCGCGGCCGGCGAGGCGCTGCCTCAGGCGCTCGGCGGGCGCGGTGATCAGAACCGGACGGGCCTGCGAGTCGAGCCCGCCGGTCCTCAGGAAATGGTCGCGCGAGCCGCTCACCACGACAGTCAGGCCTGCGGCGCGCCAGTCGTGGATTTCCCGCCCGACGGCGTAGTCGTTGCCGTGCGCGTGCCAGTGATAGGCGAACAGGCCATGGGCACGACGCATGGCGAACTCGGCGCGCGTCACCGCGACATGGTTCTCGCCGCCCGTGTCGGCCGGTCGGGTGATGTAGCGGTGCGCGAACACCACGGGCGCATCGGGCGGCAAGAGGGCCCGCGCGCGCGCGAGGACCGAGTCCTTGCCGGCCCCGGAAGGACCCATGACATAGACCAGCGAACCTTCCATGTCCGTGCTCCGGTTCAGACGACGCGGTTACCCTCGCGCCACACGGACCGCACGATGGCCGCGCCGTCGACGGTGCGCACGCGCACCAGGTCGGCGCGCCGCTCGGGAGCGATCTCGCCTCGATCGCCCAGACCGACGGCGCGCGCCGGATTGAGCGTCGCCAGGCGAACAGCCTGCGGCAGCGAAATGCCGATGCCGGACGAGGGCAGCTTGAACACGCTCTCCATCAGGCTCGCCGGCACATAGTCGGACGAGAGAATGTCTACATGCCCGGCGCGCAGCAGGTCGATGGCGGCGATGTTGCCGGAGTGCGAACCCCCAAGCACCAGATTGGGCGCGCCGACCAGGACCGCGAGGCCGGCGTCACACGACGCTTCGGCGGCTTCACGGGTGGTCGGGAATTCAGCGATGGTCATGCCGTTGGCGACGGCTTCCTGGACATGGCCGTGGGTCGCATCGTCATGGCTGGCGATCGGCAGGGCGCGGGCCTGGGCGCGGCTTACGATCTCGCTGCGGTGCTTCACGGCATTGCGATGATGAAGCTCGGTGACGCGGTTCGAGAATTCCTCGAACTGCGCATCGGTCATCGCGTACTTGCCCTTGTAGTATTGCTTCAGCTTCTCCGGATCGAGGAACTGGCGCTGGCCGGGCGTATGGTCGTTGATCGACACCAGGCCGACCAGCGGCAGGTCGATCCACTTGTCGACGGCCTCGACGGCATCGTCCGCCGTGATCTCGCACCTGAGATGGATGCGGTGCTCCGCCCGCGTCATGCGCCGGTCGGTGGCAAGGCACACGGCCTCGATCATGCGTTCGCGATTGCTCACCCGGTCCGACTTGTCGTGGACGTCGCCCAGGGCCAGCGAGTCGAACACCGTCGTGATGCCGGCGGCGCTGACCTGGGTATCGTGCGCCATGACCGCCGACACGCTCGGCCACTTCACGCCCGGTCGCGGGGCGAAGTGCTTTTCCATGTTGTCGGTGTGCAGCTCGACGAGGCCGGGCACGAGATAGTCGCCGTCGAGGTCGAGGGCGCCGGCGGCATGGGAGCGTTCCATGGCGATCTCGACGATGCGTCTGTCGCGCACGACGACTGTGCCGTCGAACTCCGCGTCGGCGGTGACCACGCGGGCATTGGTCAGGATGGTCTCGAGGCTCATGGGGAAACTCCGGCCAGTGAGGCTGGGGCAAGTGAGGCAGGGGGGAGGACTTCGTGAACCCGGGTCGCGACCGCATCGCGCACGTCGCTGTCGTGGAAGATGCCGACGATGGCGGCCCCCGCATCGCGCCGTTGGCAGATCAGCTCGACCACGCCGTCGCGGTTGGCGGCATCGAGCGAGGCGGTCGGCTCGTCGAGCAGGAGGATCGGATAGTCGACGATCAGCGAGCGGGCGATGTTGACCCTCTGCTGTTCGCCGCCGGAGAAGGTCGCGGGCGGAAGCGCCCACAGCCGCGCGGGAATACCCAGCATGGCCAGCAGGAACTCCGCGCGGTGCCGGGCTTCGGTGGGATCGGTGCCGCGCCGCCGGAGCGGCTCGGCCACGACATCGACGGCGGAGACCCGCGGGATCACCCGCAGGAATTGGCTGACGAAGCCCATGGTGCGGTGACGCACGTCGAGCACGGTGCGCGGCTCGGCGCCGACCAGTTCGGTCCAGAGGTCGTCCTGGCGGACGCGGATCGAGCCGCTGTCGGCGCGATAGTTGCCGTAGAGCGAGCGCAGCAAGGTGCTCTTGCCGGCACCCGACGGACCGACCAGCGCCAGGCATTCCCCGGGCGATACCGCCAGCGACACGCCGCGCAACACGGGAAGCGACAGGCCGCCCTGAGCATGGACGGTGAAGGACTTGGCGAGGCCGGAGACGCGCAGGGCGGGTTGGGAGGAGGTCATGCTTGCGTCACACCGGCAGGATCGAGGCAACGAGCATCTGGGTGTAGGGATGCTGCGGATCGTCGAGCACCTGGTCGGTGAGCCCCTGCTCCACGACCGTGCCGCCCTGCATCACCATCAAGCGATGCGTGAGCAGGCGTGCGACGCCGAGATCGTGGGTCACCAGAACGACCGACAGGTGCAGCCCTTCGACCAGGCCGCGCAGCAGGTCGAGGAGGCGGGCCTGCACCGAGACGTCGAGGCCGCCGGTCGGCTCGTCCATGAAGACCAGCCGGGGATTGCTCACCAGGTTGCGGGCGATCTGCAGGCGCTGGCGCATGCCGCCCGAATAGGTGGTCGGCCGGTCGTCGAGGCGCTCGACGTCGATCTCGACCCGCGCCATCCAGTCGGCGGCCTGGCCGCGGATCTCGCCATAGTGGCGCGCGCCGACGGCCATCAGCCGCTCGCCGATATTGGCGCCGGCGCTGACGCCCATGCGCAATCCTTCGCGGGCATCCTGGTTCACGAAGCCCCATTCGGTGCGCGCCAGCAGCCGGCGGCGGGCCTCCGAGAGGCCATGCACGTCGACGCGGCCGGCGGACTTCGTCTCGTATGTGACGGAGCCGCCATCGGGCAGGAGGCGGCCGGCCAGGCAGTTGAGCAGGGTCGTCTTGCCGGAGCCCGACTCGCCCACGATGCCCAGCACCTCGCCGGGCCACAGGTCGAAGCTCACGTCGCGGCAGGCGACGCGGCCGCCGAAGCGCTTGCCGACGCCCCGGGCGGAGAGCAGCGGCGCGCTCATCGCCGGCTCTCGCAATAGTCGGTGTCGGAACAGACGAACAGGCGCTTGCCGGTGTCGTCGACGATCATCTCGTCGAGGAAGCTCTCCGTCGAGCCGCAGAGCTCGCAGCTCTCGGTCCAGGTCTCGACTTCGAACGGATGGTCGTCGAAGTCGAGGCTCTTCACCGGCGTGTGTGGTGGCACCGCGTAGATGCGCTTCTCGCGACCCGCGCCGTAGAGCTGCAGCGCCGGACTGCGGTCGAGCTTGGGATTGTCGAACTTCGGGATCGGCGAGGGGCTCATGATGTAGCGCCCGTTCACCATCACCGGATAGTTGTAGGTCTTGGCGATGCGGCCGTGGCGGGCAATGCTCTCGTAGAGGCTGACCTGCATGACGCCGTACTCGGACAACGCATGCAGGGTCCGGGTCTCGGTCTCGCGCGGCTCGAGCATGCGCAGCGGCTCGGGGATCGGGACCTGGAAGACCAGAATCTGGCCGTCCGTCAGCGGCGTCTCGGGCACGCGATGTCGTGTCTGGATGATGGTGGCTTCCTCGGTGTGCGTCGTGGTGGCGACCTGGGCCACCCGTGCGAAGAACCGGCGGATCGAGACGGCGTTGGTCGTGTCGTCGGCGCCCTGGTCGATCACCTTCAACGTGTCTTCGCGGCCGATGATGGCGGCCGTCACCTGGATGCCGCCGGTGCCCCAGCCATAGGGCAGCGGCATCTCGCGGCCGCCGAACGGCACCTGATAGCCCGGCACCGCCACCGCCTTCAGGATGGCGCGGCGGATCATCCGCTTGGTCTGCTCGTCGAGGTAGGCGTAGTTGTAGGCGCCGTCCTGCCCTTGCGTGTCCTGGATCGTCGCGTCAGGCATGGTTCACTCCGCCGCCTGGGCGAGACCGGCCTGCTCGCGGCGCTTCTCGACCTCGGCGCGCAGCATCCGCACCACCACCAGCTCGGACTGGAAATCGACGTAGTGCGGCAGCTTGAGATGCTGCACGAAGCCCGAGCCCTCGACATTGTCGCTGTGGGCCAGCACGAATTCCTCGTCCTGCGCGGGCGAGGTTGCGGCCTCGCCGAGCTCGTCCGCGCGCAGGGCACGGTCGACCAGGGCCATGGCCATCGCCTTGCGTTCGGCATGGCCGAAGGCGAGGCCATAGCCGCGCGTGAACTGCGGCGGCACGTCGTGCGAGCCGGCGAACTGGTTGACCATGTCGCACTCGGTCACTTCGATCTCGCCGATCTCGATGGCGAAGCCCAGCTCCTCCGGCACGAACGAGACCGGCACGTGGCCGTAGCGGATCTCGCCGACGAAAGGATGGTTGTTGCCGTAGCCGCGCTGCGTCGAATAGCCGAGCGCCAGCAGGAAGCCCTCGTCGCCGCGCGCCAGGTTCTGCAGGCGCAGCGGCCGGCTGGCCGGCAGCACCAGCGGTTCCCGCGTCAGGTCGCGCGCCTCGCCGTCATCGTTGGACGGCGGCGGTTCGAGCAGACCGTCGCGCTGCAGGATGTCGCCGACGCGTGGCAGGGCGTGGGTAGCATCGGCCGGCGCGGTCGGTGCTTCGGGGCGCTCGCCGGAGGCGGCCAGCGAGAAGTCGAGCAGCCGGTGGGTGTAGTCGTAGGTCGGTCCCAGGACCTGGCCGCCCGGCACGTCCTTGAAGGTCGAGGAGATGCGGCGCTCCGCCACCATGCGGGTGGTGTCGAGCGGTTCCGACGCGCCGAAGCGCGGCAGGGTGGTGCGATAGGCGCGCAGCAGGAAGATCGCCTCGATGAGATCGCCGCGGGCCTGCTTGATGGCCAGCGCTGCGAGGCTGCGGTCGTAGCAGGAGCCTTCCGTCATGACGCGGTCGACCGCGAGGCCGAGCTGCTGGTCGATCTGTTCGAGCGACAGCTCGGCGACGTCGCGGTCGCCGCGGCGCTTGTCGGCCACGAGATCCAGCGAATGGGCGATGGCGGTCTCGCCACCCTTGACCGCGACATACATGGTCAGGCCTCCACGGCGACGCTGCGCGGCAGCGCGATGAGTCGGGATCCCGAGGCGAAAACGAGATCGACGCCGCAGGGAAAGAGCGCTTGGTTGGCAGCCCAGGCCGACCAGAAGCCGTCGCCCAGCCCGTCGATCGCGACGTGGACCTCGCCGTCGATGCCGGGCCCCCGCCAGGTGGTGGTGCGACCGCCGTCGAGCGACGGCACCTCGATCACCACCGTCGCGGCGCGGTCGGGATAGGTGTCGGTGCCGATGGCGAAGCCCGCGAAAGGCTCGCCACCGCCGGCGATGATCACGGCGAAGGTCGCGGCCTCGCGGGCCTGGACGATCGGCGTGCCGGCATGGAAGCGCAGGAAGTCGCGGACCTCCTGCTTGTCGAGCCCGGCTTCGAGCCAGAGCGGCGTCTCGCGATCGGCGAAGGTGAGCAGGAAGGCGGCAGCTGCCGGGCTGAGCGTGCCTGGTCCGGCCGGCGCATCCGCCAACTCGACGATGCGGCCGGGATGGGAGAAGGCGTCCAGCACGCCGCGGAACAGGCGTTGCGCATCGTGCGACGGATCGGCGAAGCCGGGGGCGAGGAGCGTCGTGCTCATGCGCCGGCCTCACGCGCGACGGTGAAGAAGTCGACCCGGGTGGCGGCGGCGCGGGCGGCGATCAGGCGATGACGCGCCTCGGCCTCGTCGGCGAGCGGCGTCACGATCGCGGCTTCGAGTGTCTCGACCCAATCGGCGCGCTGGCCCAGCGCATCCACCGTAGCGACGATCTCGGCGTGCCGTGCATCGCGGCCGCGGACATAGCCGAAGCCCATCTCACCGCTGTCGAGACGCACGGCGGCGCGCGTTACCGTCATTTCGCCGGCGCAGAAGGGCGCGCCGGTGCCTGATATCCGGCCCTGCACCATGACGAGCCCGATCTCGGGGCGGCGCAGGACGGTGTACGAGGGAAGCGCTCCGAGCCCCTCCCAGAGGGCGGTGAGCCGCGCGCCGGGCGCCTTTGCGAGCACGGAAAGCCAGCGCTGGCGGCGCGCGATCGTTGGGTTGGAGGACATGGGGTGCTCTCGAAAGAGGCGCACCTTCGTGGCGCTGCGTTACCGTTCCGAGGGCGCAACGTTAAATTAGTGTGACGGTCCGCCGGTCCTGTCCCCGGGTCCCCAACCCGTTGATTTAAATCAAATATTCATGATCGGCCTGTAGCTATCCTACGCGCCGGGCCACCTCTGTAACCGGATTGTCATATATCCGTCATATGAGGGAGACGTACGGCTCCTAGATGACGGGCGCTTCGAAATTCAACGAAGGAGAACCCCCGTGAACCTGACCAAGATCGTCCTCGCGACAGCTTTCGCGCTTTCGCCGGCGGCTGCCTATGCCATCGACATCTCCGGTGCCGGCGCCACCTTCCCCTATCCGATCTATGCCAAGTGGGCTGACACCTACAAGAAGGAGACCGGCAACGGTCTCAACTACCAGTCGATCGGCTCGGGCGGCGGCATCAAGCAGATCAAGGCCAAGACCGTGACCTTCGGCGCCACCGACGCGCCGCTCACGGGCAAGGATCTCGAAGAGTCGGGTCTCGTGCAGTTTCCGATGGTGATGGGTTCCGTGACCCCGGTCATCAACCTCGAAGGCGTCAAGCCGGGCGAGCTGGTGCTCGATGGGCCGACGCTGGCAAACATCTATCTCGGCCAGATCAAGAGCTGGGACGATGCGGCGATCGCCAAGCTGAACCCCAGCCTCAAGCTGCCGAAGCAGGCCATCGTGCCGGTGCGCCGCTCGGACGGATCGGGCACGACCTACAACTTCGCCTACTACCTGGCCGAGGTGAGCCCGGACTGGAAGACGAAGGTGGGCGTCAGCACGGCGCTGCAGTGGCCGGTGGGCATCGGCGCCAAGGGCAACGAAGGCGTTGCCGGCAACGTGGCGCAGACCAAGGGCTCGATCGGCTATGTCGAGTACGCCTACGCCAAAGAAAACAAGATGACCTTCACCAAGATGATCAACAAGGCGGGCAAGGCGGTCGCTCCGGGCTCGGACACGGTGCAGGCCGCCGCGGCGAGCGCCGACTGGAACTCCGTTCCGGGCTTCGGCGTGATCCTGGCCAACCAGCCCGGCGACAAGTCCTGGCCGATGGCGGCCGCGACCTGGATCCTGATGTACAAGAAGCCGGAGAAGATGGCGGAGTCGGCCGAGGCTCTGAAGTTCTTCGCCTGGGCCTACACCAAAGGCGACGCCATGGCGGACTCGCTCGACTACGTGCCGATGCCCCAGAACGTCGTCAACGACATCATGAAGATGTGGGCGGCGGAAATCAAAGACGCCAGCGGCAAGCCGCTGTACTCGCCGACGAACTAGATGGTGACGGGGCGGGTGGCAACACCCGCCCCTCTTTCTTGGGGGGCTTATGGCTTCGGGGGAGCGCGACGTGAGTGAAGTTGCATTGAAGGGCGCAAGCGCGCCGGCGGCGGTATCCGCCTCGCGAGCGGCGGTGCTTCGACGCCTGAGACTGACCGACACGATATTCCACGGGCTGACGCGCGGCGCTTCGCTGGCGGTGCTCGCCCTGCTGAGCGGCGTCATCATCGCCCTCATCGTCGGCGCGGCTCCGGCGCTCAGCACGTTCGGCTTCGGCTTCCTGTTCGACGAATCCTGGAACCCGGTGACCGAGCGGTTCGGCGCCCTGGCGCCGATCTTCGGTACCCTGGTCACGTCCTTCATCGCCATGCTGATCGCGGTGCCGGTCGGCCTGATGGTCGCCTTCTTCCTGACCGAGCTCTGCCCCAAGGTGCTGCGCCGCCCGATCGGCATCGCCATTGAGCTGCTGGCCGGCATCCCCAGCATCATCTACGGCATCTGGGGCCTGTTCGTCTTCGCGCCGTTCATGCAGGAGCACGTCCAGCCGCTGTTCATCGACACGTTCGCCAATGTGCCCATCCTGTCGACGCTGTTCGCGGGCCCGCCCTACGGCATCGGCATGTTCACCGCCGGCCTGATCCTCGCGATCATGGTGCTGCCCTTCGTCACCTCGATCTCGCGCGACGTGTTCGACGCGGTGCCGCCGGTCCTCAAGGAAGCGGCCTACGGCGTCGGCTGCACGACCTGGGAAGTGTTCCGCTACGTCGTCCTGCCATTCACTCGGGTGGGCGTCATCGGCGGCTTCATGCTGGGACTCGGTCGCGCGCTCGGCGAGACGATGGCCGTCACCTTCGTGATCGGTAACGCCCATCACATCTCGGCCTCGTTGTTCGCGCCCGGTACGACGATTTCGGCCTCGATCGCCAACGAATTCACCGAAGCGGTGGGCGACCTCTACACCTCGTCGCTGGTCGCGCTCGGCCTCATCCTGTTCTTCATCACCTTCTGTGTGTTGGCGATGGCGCGCTACATGCTGATGCGCCTGCAGCGGCAGGGAGGGAAGTAAGACAATGGCTACTATTGCCTCCAAGACAGCCGCCCTGGACAGTCCGCTCTACGCGGGCCGCCGCCGCCGCAACGCCATCGCCAAGGGCCTGGCTTTCGCCGCCACGATCTTCGGCTTGGGCTGGCTGATCCTCATTCTCGGCGTCCTGCTCTATAAGGGCCTAGGCGGTCTCTCGCTCGCCGTATTCACAGAGAACACGCCGCCGCCGGGTGCTGCCGGTGGCCTCCTGAACGCCATTATGGGCAGCATCGTGATGACCGTGCTGGCGGTGATAATCGGCACGCCGATCGGCGTCCTTGCCGGGACTTACCTCGCGGAGTACGGCCGTCACGACAAGCTGTCGAGTGTGGTCCGCTTCATCAACGACATCCTGCTCAGCGCGCCGTCGATCGTGATCGGTCTGTTCGTCTACGAGATCCTGGTCGCTCCGATGGGCCACTTCTCGGGATGGGCTGGTGCGGTAGCCCTGGCCGTGATCGTGATCCCCGTCGTCGTCCGAACGACCGAGGACATGCTGACCCTGGTACCCGACACGCTGCGCGAGGCGGCTGCCTCGATCGGCCTGCCGCGTGCCCACATGATCGTGCGCATCGCCTATCGTGCGGCGCAGGCGGGTATCGTCACCGGCATTCTGCTGGCCATCGCCCGCATCAGCGGCGAGACGGCACCGCTGCTGTTCACCGCCCTGAACAACCAGTTCTTCAGCATGAACATGAATGCGCCGATGCCCAGCCTGCCGGTGGTCATCTTCCAGTTCGCCCTGTCGCCCTACGCCGAATGGCAGAAGCTCGCCTGGACCGGCGCGCTTCTGATCACCGTCACCGTGCTGGGTCTCAGCATCCTGGCCCGTTCGCTCACCTCCGCGAGGAAATCCTGATGTCCATGCAATCCACGGAAACGCCCAGCGTCGCCGTTCCCGTCGCAAGCCACGCCAAGCTCGACGTCTCGAAGCTGACGCCCAAGATCACGCTCAAGAACCTCGAGTTCTTCTACGGCGACAGCCGGGCGCTCAAGGGCATCACCATGTCGCTCTACGCCAACAAGGCGACGGCGTTCATCGGGCCCTCGGGCTGCGGCAAGTCGACCCTGCTGCGCATCCTGAACCGCATGTACGACCTCTACCCCGGTCAGCGCGCCACCGGCGACGTCATGTTCGACGGCGACAACCTCCTGCGCGAAGGCCAGGACATCAACCTCCTGCGCGCGCGCATCGGCATGGTGTTTCAGAAGCCGACGCCGTTCCCGATGACGATCTACGAGAACATCGCCTTCGGTGTCCGGCTCTACGAGAACCTGCCCAAGTCGGAACTCGACGGCCGGGTCGAGCAAGCGCTGCGCCGCGGCGCGCTGTGGGAAGAGGTCAAGGACAAGCTGAACGCCAGCGGCCTCAGCCT
>CAIYWM010000301.1 GCA_903929895.1 uncultured Alphaproteobacteria bacterium | reverse complement strand
GTCGATGGCGGCGACACAATTCTCCAGGCCGGCTTCTCGTGTATCATCGGCCGCTTCAGGACATGGTGGGCCGATGACAAGTGTGACGGTGCGGAGCGAGCAGGCGTGCTTTGGCGGAACGATCGGGTTCTACAGCCACGCCTCGAAGGAGACCGGCACCGAGATGAAGTTCTCGGTCTTCGTGCCGCCAAACGCCTCGGCGCGGCCGCTTCCGGCGCTCTACTTCCTGGCCGGCCTCACCTGCACGGAAGAGACCTTCATGATGAAGGCACATGCCTTGCGCCATGCTTCCGAGCTCGGTCTCATCCTCGTGGCGCCGGACACCAGTCCGCGCGGCCTCGGCCTGCCGGGCGAGGAGGACGACTGGGACTTCGGCACGGGGGCCGGCTTCTATCTCGACGCGGAAGCGGAGCCGTGGAAGCAGAACTATCGCATGTATTCCTATGTGACGAAGGAACTGCCGGCGCTCATCGAAGCCAGTTTCCCGGTCGATGCCGGACGGCGTGGCCTCTTCGGCCACTCGATGGGCGGCCACGGCGCCCTGGTGGCGGCGCTGAAGAACCCCCAGGCCTATCGGTCGGTCTCGGCCTTCGCGCCGATCTGCAATCCCGTCGCCGTACCCTGGGGCGAGAAGGCGTTCGGCAACTATCTCGGCGCCGACCGCGCGCGCTGGGCGGCGTGGGATGCCAGCGAACTGCTGAAGCAGGGGAGCCGCTTCGCGGGCCCCATTCTCGTCGACCAGGGGATGAAGGACCAGTTTCTCGCACCGCAGCTTCGGCCCGATGCCCTGGAAGCGGCGGCCGGCAGCACCGGCCAGGAACTCATCCTGCGGCGGCACGAGGGCTACGACCATTCCTATTGGTTCATCCAGACCTTCATCGAAGACCATCTGAAATGGCACGCCGAGAGGCTCTGCGCGTAAGTCCCGCAGTTGACCGGGTTCCGCCCATCCGCTTTATTCCCCGCGCACGACAGTGTGCCCCCGTGGCGGAATTGGTAGACGCGCCTGACTCAAAAACTGGTTTGTCTACCATGCGACGTTTTGCGCGGAGGATGGAAAATTCTTTTGATTTCCGTGGGTTAGAAGGGTAGGCGCCAAGCGCCCAGTTGCGGTGTCAACCGCCCTGGGTGCAGAATAGGTGCACAGCGCGAGTGTTGCTCGCGGCGGCAATATGCGGGCGTGGCGGAACTGGTAGACGCGCTGGATTCAAAATCCTGTTCTGGTGACAGAGTGTCGGTTCGATTCCGACCGCCCGTACCACTTGAGTAAAATTGCATCTTGGGAGCGGTGGATATTTCGCTCTGGTGCCGATGTGCTGGCGCACGGTGGGCGAACCAATCTGTAGCGCCGGGCGCAAAATCTCAGTTTCTTATTGCTTTTTTTCGGCGCGGTAGCTCGCTGGGGATTGCAAGGCTTCGGGCCGCTGTGCCCCACAAGCTTGCAATTTCACTTTTGGATTCCCTGCGCAGGTAAGCTGTGATCGATTGCCGTATCGGAGGGCACGATGCGGCCGAAGATGCACGAGGCAAGGCGGGAAGGTGTTTCGTGAGGCCGGCGGCAAGTGGTCGACCTTTGTGATCTGGGCCAAGAGCCCGTTCACGCTCGGTCGGGTCGACTATCAGCGGCAATACGAGCCCAT
>CAIYWM010000300.1 GCA_903929895.1 uncultured Alphaproteobacteria bacterium | reverse complement strand
GCTCGAGGAGCCCAGCCTGCTGTTCGGCATGCTGGGCCTCTGCCTCGGCCTGCTGTCGCTGCGCATGCTGGCGATCAGCCTTAGGTTCCGGCACTAGCGCTCCATTGATGCTCTGTCCGGCTCAGAACGCCTTTGCGATGCCGAGGATGACGCGGCTGGCGCAGTTCTGTGTGCCGAGGCAGTCCTGGACGCTGAGATTGGTGCCCGTGTAGACGGCGGAGAGATCGAAGCCGTAGACGGAGACGACGAGGCCGAGCTGCCAGTCCCAGTAGTTGTTGCTGGGAATGCCGTAGTTGGTGAAGCGCTCGACATACTGGTTGCCGATGGTGCCGAACGCCTTGAAGGCCACGTTGTCGTTGACGTGGAGGAACGGCATCGGAACGGTGACCGAGGCCCACTTGTACCAGGCATTGCCCGAGTTGGCGAAGAAGTTGGGGCTGTAGCGGACGGCGGCGCTGACCTGTGCGACACCGAAATCGTATCCGGCGACGAGGCCGAACTCGTTGAAGTCGTAGAACAGGTTCGAGGGGGCGCTGAGGTAGTTGTAGCGGATGTAGCCCAGGTCGAAGGTGAGCTTGTCGTCGAGGAGCTTGAGCTTCAGGCCGGTGAGCAGGTCGATCTCGGCGGTGGTGCCGGTGCCGGGAAAGTTCACGTTGGAGCCCCAGGCGCCGACATAGGCGCTGAGCGGGATCTTCTCGCTGACGGTGGGGGTTTCGTAGCCGAGGGCGGCCTGGACGGCGACCTGGCGCTGGGTCTGCGAGATGCCGCGATAGGAGTAGTCGTTGAGGACGGCGAATCCGGCGGTGAAGGTGCCGCCGAACGGAGCCTTCCAGGTCTCCTTCTCCGGCGCCGCCGGCGTGGTCGCCGCATCGGGCGTACCCTGCGCCACCTGCTGATCCTGCGTGACCGTAACGGTCTGCGGATCTGGCGTGCCCTGTGCATAGGCGGCACTTGCTGAACAAATTGTGATCAGTGCGGTAGCCAGAACAGCGGATTTTTTAAGCAACACGACCACCCCCAAAGACTTATGACTTGTTTCCGCCTCAATCCACGCAAACGGCGTGCCAAGTCCCTTTGATATTCATGCCGTGGCACTTGGCACGGCGCTTGCTCTCGACAAATTGAACTTTGGGGCGGGTGCCGCCCGTTGGAGGACAGGCGCAAATGAAAATGATCGTGGCAATCTTCAAGCCCTTCAAGCTGGACGAGGTCAGGGATGCCCTGACGTCGCTCGGCATCCAGGGATTGACCGTGAGTGAAGTGAAGGGGTTCGGTCGGCAGAAGGGCCAGACCGAGATCTATCGCGGCGCAGAGTACGCCGTGAGCTTTCTGCCGAAGGTGAAGATCGAGGTCGTGATCGACGACACCATGGTCGAGCGCGCGGTCGAGACCATCCGCAAGGCTGCGGGCACCGGCAAGATCGGCGACGGCAAGGTGTTCGTCATGCCGGTCGAGCAGGCGATCCGCATCCGCACCGGCGAGTCCGGCACCGAAGCGCTGTGATCCGACACCACAATCAACTCGAGAACCAGGGGACAACGATGAAGTTCAAGACCAACTCGGTGCTTGCCGGCGTGGGGGCCGCCGCGGTGCTGCTCCTGCCGGCGCTGGCGCTGGCCCAGGCCGCCGCTCCGGCCGCTGCGGCGGCGCCTGCCGCTCCCAAGCTCGATACCGGTGATACGGCGTGGATGCTGACCTCGACGGCGCTCGTGCTGATGATGACCATTCCGGGTCTCGCGCTGTTCTACGGCGGCATGGTCCGCAAGAAGAACGTGCTGTCGACGGTGATGCAGAGCTTCGCCATCACCTGCCTGATCTCCGTGCTGTGGCTGATCGTCGGCTACAGCCTGGCCTTCACGCCGGGCAGCTCGATCGTCGGCGGTCTCGGCCGCATCTTCATGTCGGGCCTCGGGCTCGACAGCGTGCATGATCTCGCCAAGACGGTTCCCGAGACTGTCTTCATGTGCTTCCAGCTCACCTTCGCCATCATCACGCCGGCGCTGATCGCCGGCGCCTTCGCCGAGCGCATGAAGTTCTCGGCCATGATGTGGTTCATGGCGCTGTGGTCGCTGATCGTCTACGCGCCGATCGCCCACTGGGTGTGGGGCGGCGGCTTCCTCGGCGACTGGGGTGTTCTCGACTATGCCGGCGGCACCGTGGTGCACATCAACGCCGGCGTGGCGGGCCTCGTCTGCGCCCTCGTCATCGGCAAGCGCAAGGGCTTCGGCACCGAGAACATGGCGCCGTTCAACCTGGTCTACTCGGTGATCGGCGCCGCCCTTCTGTGGGTGGGCTGGTTCGGCTTCAATGCCGGCTCCGCGGTCGGCGCCAGCCCCAACGCCGGCATGGCGATGGCGGTCACCCAGTTCG
>CAIYWM010000299.1 GCA_903929895.1 uncultured Alphaproteobacteria bacterium | reverse complement strand
TCGATTTGGCCCTTTTCCTCGCCATCCAGACACACTCCTCCCGTGGTGACGACGTATCCGCCCCGTTCGGTCCTACGCTGGGGCCGGTCTTCGTCGCAGCCCGTCGATCAGGCGCAGTATTTTCTCGAACATTTCCTTCGGCACCGCGACCTCGGCCATCTGGAAGACGGCGTAGCGGGCGTGGCGCACGACCTTGGCACCGATCTTCACGAGCTTCTCCCGAAGGCTGGTCAGCGACCATTGCGCGACCGCCTCGGGCAACGCCAGCGTCCGCATGAAGTTGGCGAGGTTGTAGGCCAGCGCGTGCAACTGCAGCCGCACCGCATTGGCGGCGAACGAGCAGCACGACAGGCGCGTCCACTTGATCGCGTTTTTGCCTTCCTTGATCCACTGCTCGCACGTCCCGCGCCTGTTGTAGAAGGCGACGACCCGCTCGGCCGGGCGCGACAGGTTGGTGACGATGAAGCCAACGCGGGGATAAAGCTCGCCGGGGTGCCACTCGATCTTGGCCACGACGCGGCGCGGCATCGTCCAGCTTGCCGCCTGATACCGGAAGCTGGCGTAGGAGCGCCGGACCGTGAGCGGCGGCCGACCAACAGGGCGCTTGAGAAGGTAGCCGATGCGCTCTTGGAGGATGCGGTTCGCTGGCAGCCGGATCGTGTACTTGTAGCCTTCGGCCTCCAGGAACTCGTAGACCTCGGGGTTGGCAAAGGCGGCATCGGCGCGGAAGTAGCGGCGAAGGTCGCGCTCGCGGTAGCGGTACCGGGCCACGACCGGTTCGAGCACGTCCTTCCAGCCGTCCGCCGAATGGACGTTGCCCGGACGCAGCGCGCACTGTTCGAGGTCGCCGAACTGGTTGAACACGAACAGCGGATGATAGCAGGTACAGGCGAAATGGCCGTTGTACGCGGTGCCTTCCTGATCGCCATGGGTCGGACTGACACTCGAATCCATATCGAGCACGATGGACCGCAGCGAGCGGTGGCCATGAACGCCGTCGATCCATTGCCCGGAGAGACCGGTGAGCGCGGCAAGGTTCTCATCACTTGCGAGCCACTCGGTCTCGAACCGCCCCATCTGGCTGGTCGAGGCCGCATCGCGCTCGATTGCCTTGCCGCCGACGATCCAGCGCATCGCAGGATCACGCCCTAACCGGTCAGCGTCGTTGACGTCCTCGTATCCGGCAAGCCGACCGAATACCGACTGGCGCAGCATACCTACCAGATCATGCCGCCCGTTCCGGCCCGTGCGGCCTTCAACCAGGTGTTGGCCCGCGATGGCCATCAGCCCGAGCGCATCATCAAGTTCGCGATAGGCTAGCAAGCCTGCATCGGAGGTGACGCTGGAACCATGGAACTCAAGCTTGAGGCGGCGGTCGAAATCGAGCCGCAAAGCGTCCGATTGTGCTTCACCTGCTCCCTGCACCATCTTCGACCCCGATCCAATCAAACAAAACACTGAATCCTATGGATCAAATGGATTCGGACTGGCTCAGTTCAATGGTTCATCCGGGAAATGCGGGGTAAAGGGCCGAAAAGATCGGCGTCATCAGCATCGCGGCGCCGAAACCGGCGAAGCCGCGCACCATGCCTGCAATGCAGGCAACCACGGCAGAAACGAGGAAAGGAAAACTCAACAGATCGG
>CAIYWM010000298.1 GCA_903929895.1 uncultured Alphaproteobacteria bacterium | reverse complement strand
GTGGTCGACGGCTACGCGCTGGTCTTCTACGGCTGGGGCAAGCGCATCGGCCTGCCGGTCGAGGAGCTCAAGAACTACACCGCCTGGAAGGACCGCATGCTGGCGCGGCCGGCCGTGAAACGCGTGCTGGAGCGCGAGCAGAGCGTGCTGCTCGCCGCCTGAGGCGGCCGTTCTACTCGCCGCCTGAGCCGGCCTCAGCCGACCACGAAGCTCTGGTACATGAACTGAAGGTCCGCGCTCTCCTGCGGCGTGATCTCGCCGTCGAGGACGCGACCTTCCCAGGCGCGCAGCTTGCGCTTGACGTCGACGGGGGTGCGCGGGCTCAGCAGCACCATGAAGAACTGCTCGTGCGGCGAGAGTTCGCGCTCGCGGCGGTAGCCGAACGGACCGGCGCCGGGCGTGCGGGCCTGTGCGGGCTCCTGGGCCGGCGAGGAGGGGGCGGCAGCGCGCGGCAGGATGGCGTCGTCGATCACCTGGTCCCAGGTGAGTCCTGCTTCCCGCACCATGGCCGAGGCGAGCTTGGCGGCGGCCAGCGCCTCCTGGGCGTGGCTGCTGTCGAGGATCTCGAGGACCTTGACCAGGGTGTTGCGATTGAAGGTGGACACTTGCGTTCGGCGCCTTTGACTATCGCGTGAGCAACGGGCACTAAGTGCCTACAACATATAGATGGAAGTGCCTTGGATCAAGGCAAGCCCCCCGCCAACGCTTTCCCGGTTTACCTCGCGGGCCTCGCCAGCTGGTTTGTGCCGCTGGGCATCCAGATGGTGCTGTTCCCGTGGCTGGTCGCCGTGGTCCTGCACATGGATGCCTTCGCCGTGGGGGTCGCGCAGGCGGCCGTCATGGCCCCGTCGCTGCTCTTCCTGCCGCTCGGCGGCCTGGTCGCCGACCGCGGCAACGCCCGGCGGCTGCTGCTGCGCTACCACCTGATCTACGCCCTGCCGCCGCTCGCCCTGGCGCTGGTCCTTTGGTCCGATGGATTGAGCTACCCGCTGCTGATCGCCTACGGCGTTGCCGCCGGCGCCATCGGCGCCTTCGCCATCCCGACGCGGGATGCCCTCCTGCCGGTCGTGGCGCCCAAGGGCGGCCTGCCCAAGGCGGTGGCGCTGGCGACGGCGCTGCAGTTCGGCGGCCAGCTCCTGGGCATTGCCTGCGCCTCGACCGCCGACCTGTTCGGCGCCCTGCCGCTCCTGCTTCTGCATTCCGGCATGGTGCTGGCGGGCTGCATCTTCGTGCGCCGGCTGCCCGATCCGCCGCCGCATCCGAAGACTGAACACCCCGGCTTCTGGCGCAGCATCGGCGAGGGCGTGTCGGCCGCCGCGAAGTCGGACCAGATCTGGCCCGTGCTGTTGCTGAACTTTGGCGTCGGCATCTTCTATGTCGGCCCGTTCATGGCGGTGCTTCCGCTGGCGATCCGCGACCACTATGCCGGCGGCGCCGCCGAGCTCTCCTACATGAACCTGGCCTTCTGGGCCGCGACCATCGTGGCCAGCATGGCGCTGGTCGGCCTAGCGCGGCGGCTGACCCTGCGTGGACGCCTGATCGGCAGCGCGGTGCTGACGGGCGCTGTGGTCCTGCTGTTGCTCGCGACGCTGCCGCCGTTCCCGGTGTTCCTCGCCCTGATCTTCGTCTGGGGACTCGGCGCCGGCATCACGATGACGCAGAGCCGGACCGTGGTGCAGATCGTGGCCCCCGCCACCCATCGCGCGCGCCTGATGTCGTTGTTCCAGCTAGGCCTGAGCGGCGGCGGCCCGATCGGCGCCTTCCTGACGGGAACGATCTGCTCTGTCTGGGGCCTCAAGGCCGCGCTGCTGATCCCCGCGATCGCGATGCTGCTGATGATCGCGATCGTGCTCTTGCGCTCGCGCCTGTGGTCGATGCGGACGGTAGAGTAGCGACCTATTCGGCCGCGGCCCGGGAGCCGAGGCCCAGCGTCTGCCACACGTCTTGCAAGGCCGCGACCAGTCGGGTCATGTCGTCGTCGCCGTGCAGCGGCGTCGGCGTCAGGCGCAGGCGCTCGGTGCCGCGCGGCACGGTCGGATAGTTGATCGGCTGCACGTAGATGGCGTGACGGTCGAGCAGCAGGTCGCTCGCCTGCTTGCAGAGCGCTGCGTCGCCCACGAAGATCGGCACGATGTGCGTGGTCGAGGGCATCACCGGCAGGCCGGCGGCGGCGAGGCGGCGCTTCAGGGTGGCGGCGCGTTCCTGGTGGCGGACGCGCAGCTCGGGCTGGCTGCTGACCAGGCGCACGCTGGCAAGAGCCGCGGCGGCGATCGCCGGCGGCAGCGAGGTCGTGAAGATGAAGCCCGAGCCGCAGGAGCGCACGAAATCGACGGTGGCCGCGGTCGAGGCGATGTAGCCGCCGACCACGCCGAACGCCTTGGCGAGCGTCGCCTGGACGATGTCGACCTTGTCGAGCACGCCGTCGCGCTCGGCGACGCCCGCGCCACGCGCGCCGTACATGCCCACGGCGTGGACCTCATCGAGATAGGTGAGGGCCCCATGGCGATGGGCGACGTCGCAGATCTCGCCAATCGGCGACACGTCGCCGTCCATCGAATAGACCGACTCGAAGGCCACGATCTTCGGCGTCGCGGGATCGGCGGCGCTGAGAAGCTCCTCGAGATGGCGCGGATCGTTGTGCCGGAAGATGCGGCGGGTGGCGCCGGAGTGACGGATGCCCGCGATCATCGAGGCGTGATTGAAGGCGTCGGAATAGAGCTCGCAGCCGGGCAGCAGGGCGCCCAGGGTCTGCAGGGTCGTCTCGTTGGCGACATAGCCCGAGGTGAAGACCAGGGCGGCTTCCTTGCCGTGCAGAGCCGCCAGTTCGCGCTCCAGCGCGGCATGCAGCGTGTTGGTGCCCGAGATGTTGCGCGTGCCGCCGGCGCCCGAGCCCTGCGCGCCGATCGCGGCCTGCATGGTCTCGACCACCGCGGGATGTTGGCCCATGGCGAGATAGTCGTTGCTGCACCAGACCGTGACGTCGCGTGGCGGCTCGCCCTCGCGATGGAGACGGGCGCGGGGGAAGGCGCCCACGATGCGTTCAAGTTCGGCGAAGACGCGATAGCGGCCTTCGTCGCGAAGGCGGCCCAGATGGCCGTTGAAGAAAGCTTCGTAGTCCATGGGCAGGTGTCTCCCGCGCAGTCAGTCCAGACGCAAGGCGCTTTTGCCCGCAGCCACAATTGGTCGCGTTGACGTGCGTCAAACGAGAACGGTTCGCAGCAACTGTCAGCGCAGCAGTGGAACGAGGAGCGCGAGGCTGAGAAAGAGCGAGACCGAGAGGAGAGGGAGGGCGCCCAGCCAGCGCGTTTGGGACGGCAGCACGTCCCAATAGCGCAGCGTCGGTACGGCAGCCCACAGGGCGAACAGGAAGCCCAGCGCCCAGAAAAACAGGGCGAGGGGCATTGCGACATTCACCTGGTCGTCGGTGGCGGTGGCGATGCCGAGGCCGACGATGGCCGGCGGGATCGCGGCGGTGAACAGGGACACCGCCCAGATCGCGCGGGTGCGGATGCGCTGGCCCGTTCCGAAGGGCGGCGTGCGAACGGCTGCCGCGCCGCCGCCCTCGGAACCGGCGCTCACGGTCAGCCCTTGAACAGGCCTTCCGAGGTGAGGTCGGCCAGCGTGGCGTCGAACGCCTGGCGCAGGCGGCCGAACAGGTCGCCGAGCTCGGTCTCGTTGATCACCAGCGGCGGGCAGATGGCGACGCGGTCGCCCATGTTGCGGATGAACAGGCCGCGTGCCACGGCGTGGTTGTAGACGCGCAGGCCGGCGCCGACGGCGACGAGGTCGAACGGCGCCTTGGTCTTCTTGTCGGCGACGATCTCGAGCGCGCCCATCATGCCGATGCTCATCGCCTCGCCGACCAGCGGGTGATCGGCGAACGACTGCACGTGCTTGGAGAAGATCGGGCTCATGCGCTTGGCGTGACCGAACAGGTCGGTCTCGTCGTAGATCTTCTGCGCCTCGAGCGCGACGGCGGCGGCGACCGGATGGCCGGAGTAGGTGAAGCCGTGGCCCCAGGTGCCGATCTTGTCGCTCTCGCTCATCAGCGCCTGGTAGACCTTCTCGCTTACCATCACCGCCGAGATCGGCAGGAACGACGCCGACAGCGCCTTGGCACAGGTCAGGATGTCGGGCTTGATGTTCATCGTCTGGCTGCCCCAGACATTACCGGTGCGCCCGAAGCCGCAGATCACCTCGTCGGCGACGAAAAGCATGTCGTACTTGGTGCAGACCGCCTGGATCTTCTCATAGTAGCCCTTGGGCGGAACGATGACGCCACCG
>CAIYWM010000297.1 GCA_903929895.1 uncultured Alphaproteobacteria bacterium | reverse complement strand
CCGAGACCGGCGACATGCTGGAAGAGGAGCACGGGAAGGGCGCCTTCCCCGGCCTGATCCACTGTTTCAGCTCGGGCCGCGCCGTGGCTGAACGTGCCCTGGCGCTCGGCCTGTACATCTCGATTTCGGGCATCGTGACTTTCAAGGCGGCCAAGGATCTGCGCGTCATCGTGCGCGACGTCCCGCTCGACCGGCTCCTGGTCGAGACCGACGCGCCCTACCTGGCGCCGATCCCCAAGCGCGGCAAGACCAACGAGCCCGCCTTCGTCGCTCATACCGCCGCCAAGGTCGCCGAACTCAAGGGCGTGAGCCTGGCCGAGCTGGAGGCCGCGACGACCGACAACTTCTTCCGGCTGTTCACCAAGGCGGAGCGTTCTCGGTGCGCGTGACTATCCTGGGCTGCGGCACTTCTGCCGGCGTTCCCCGGGTGGGCGGCCCGGGCGGGAAGGGCGAGTGGGGTGCGGCCAACCCCTCCGATCAGCGCAACCGCCGGACCCGCTGCTCCATACTGGTGCAGGACCAGGACAAGACCCTGCTGATCGACACCTCGCCCGACGTGCGCAGCCAGCTCCTGGACGCCGAGGTCGAGCGGATCGATGCCGTGATCTGGACCCACGATCATGCCGACCAGTGCCACGGCATCGACGATCTGCGCCCCTTCGCGCTGCGCCAAGGCCAGATCGAATCGTGGTCTGACGAACGGACCTACGGTGTGCTCAGCCGGCGCTTCGGCTATTGCTTCCATGCCGAGGGAAACGGCTTCTACAATCCGATCTACCGCCACACGGTGATTTCCGGTCCGTTCCAGGCCGCCGGGCTGCCCGTCGTGCCGTTCCTGCAGGATCATGGGACGATCCCCTCGCTGGGCTTCCGCTTCGGGGCTGTCGGCTACGCCAACGACGTCGTCATGCTGCCCGAGGAGTCGATGAAGGCGCTCGAGGGCGTGGAGGTGTTGATCGTCGACGCCATGCGATACCGGCCGCACCCGACGCATGCCCATCTCGACCGGGCACTCGAATGGATCGACCGGCTGAAGCCCCGGCGCGCGTTCTTGACGAACCTGCATGTCGATATGGACTATGCCGAAGTGGACCGGACGACCCCGGCGCATGTGACGCCTTGCCATGATGGTCTTCAAATCGACCTCTAGGGTGAAATATTGTTTTATTACAGATGGATACCGCATCGATCTCATCTGACGCGCGAGCGTAAACGAAAGGAGTCCGGACGCCGGATGTTCCTGTCGGGCGCGGCGGCGGCGGCTTTCTCGGCTTTCGGGGCGCCACTGCATGCCCAGACGGCCAACCGGTTGGATCCCGGCGGCCTCACGTTTCGCGATTTCGGGACACCCGACAACGGCTCGAGTTACACCCGCGGCGAGCAGAGCATCGGCGGCGGGACCACCCAGAGCTTCACGCGTGTTCTCGGCATCGATCCGGCCAGCCAGGCCGTGCGGCTGCGCTTCGATTCGGTCAAGATCGAATTGCTTCTGCCCATGGGCTGGCAGGCCAGCGAAGACGGGGAGCGGGGTGTCGCCTACACGACCGACAAGCGCATCCGGCTGATCGTCTG
>CAIYWM010000296.1 GCA_903929895.1 uncultured Alphaproteobacteria bacterium | reverse complement strand
CGCGAGGAGGAGCGGATGCCGCCGATCGCCGGCATGGTGCCGCATAACATCACGGTCCCCATGGGCAGGCGCTTGTTGTCCTTCCACGCAAAGATCAGCTCGCGCGGATCGCGGATCTTCGACAGCGGCCCGTCCTGGTAGAGGGTCTTCTTGCCGCCTTCCTGCACGAAGCTGCGCAGCACCAGTTGATCCCAGTGCGCCTCGACTTCCTCGAAACGCCAGGCGGTGCGGCCGATCGGCTTGGCGCACATCTGCTTGGAGACGGCGATCCCGTAGCTCTCGACCTTGCGGTCGGTATGGTCGGCGCCGACCGTCACCCAGAGCCGGTCGGCGGCGCCGATCAGCACCGGCTCGACCTCGCCCGAACTGTCCTCGCCCAGCACCTGGATGCGATCGGCCTGGGTCAGCATCTGCGCGGCGGCGCGGTAATAGATCGGCACCCGCGACGGCGGCTGCACGCCGATCGCCTTGAGTTCCTCGATATGATGGTTGAGCGCCGTGACGTCGCGGCCGGTCCAGCCGGCGATGACCAGATCCTTGATCTCGACGGCGACCTGTTCGACCGCGCCCTTGGCGTGGCCCTCGAATTCCAGGCGCGCCATCGTCAGAGGACGGCCAGGCGGGAGTTGAGCAGGTCGGTGACCAGCATGTAGCCCGGTGCGTGAGTGATGCAGAATTCGGGCTTCACCGTCGCCACGACCGATTGCGGAGTGACGCCGCAGGCCCAGAAGACAGGGAACTCGTCGTCACGCACCGGCACGGCGTCGCCGTAGTCGGGCTTGGAAATGTCCTTGATGCCGATCATCTCCGGCTTGCCGAGATGGACGGGGGCGCCATGCACCGAGGGGAAGCGCGTCGTCACCTGCACCGCGCGGATCGCGTCGGCGGGCTTGAAGGGCCGCATCGACACGACCATCGGGCCGTGGAACGGGCCGGCCGGCGCGCACTCGATGTTGGTGCGGAACATCGGCACGTTGCTGTTGCAGCTCTGATGGCGAAGCTCGAGGCCGTTCTCGATCAGCGCTTCCTCAAAGGAGAAGGAGCAACCCAGAACGAAGGAGACGAGGTCGTCGCGCCACACACTCTTGAGGTCGCTGACTTCCTCGACCAGCTCACCGTTCTTCCAGATGCGGTAGAGCGGGATGTCGGTGCGGATGTCGAGATCCTCGCCGAGCGTCGGCAGGCGCCAGTCGCCCGGCTCGGACTGGCCGAGCAGGGGGCAGGGCTTGGGGTTCAGCATGCAGAAGCGGGCGAAGTCGGCGGCAAGCGCCTTGGGCAGGATTGCGAGGTTGCCCTGGACATAGCCCGGCGCCATGCCGGAGGTGGGCAGGCGGGCGGCGCCTGCACGGATGCGCCGCCGAGCATCGCGGCCGGTCTCGCCCTTGAAGCTGGTGATCGTGCTGTCCATCGCGAACTCCTAGACGTGCTGGCCGCCGTTGATCTGGATCTCGGCGCCGGAAACGTAACTCGATCCCTTCTCGCAAAGGAAGTGAATCACATCCGCCACCTCGTCCGGTGTGCCGAGCCGTCGCATCGGGATCTGCTCCTCGACGATCTTCTCGGTGCCGGGCGACAGGATCGCGGTGTCGATCTCGCCGGGCGCGATCGCATTCACGCGGATGCCGCGCGGTCCGAAATCGTGGCTCATCTCGCGGGTGAGCGCCGCCAGTGCCGCCTTCGAGGTGGCATAGGCCGAGCCCGCGAACGGATGGACGCGGCTGCCGGCGATCGACGTCACGTTGACGACGCAACCCTGCGCCTTCGATAGCTCGTCGACGAGACCGCGGGCCAGCGCCACGGGCGCGAAGAAGTTGACGTTGAACACCTGTCGCCACAGGTCGAACGGCGTATCCATGGCGCCGAGCCGGCTGCCGCCCTTGCCCTTGGGCGAGATGGCCGCGTTGTTGACCAGGGCGTCGAGGCGGCCGCCGGCGAGACGCGAGCGGATCTGCTCGATGCCGCGGCCGATGTCGACGGGATCGGCGAGATCGAGCTGCACATGGTTCTCGCCGCCGCTCGGCCACGGGCACAGCGCGCTGAAGGGCTGGCGCGAAATCGTGATGACCCGCCAGCCATTGGCGCTGAATTTCTTGACGGTCGCATGGCCGATGCCTCGGCTGGCGCCGGTCAGGACGAGGGTCCTGACATTGTCGCGTGGGACTGTATTCATGGAACGATCCTAACCCGGCCGGGGCCGGAGTTCGCGGCCGATCTTGGTTCTAACGTGTGACGCAAACCCTACGCCACGGCTTGTGGGGTTCGCTTTTGTTCTTCACATCATCTATTAAGTCTTTGTGATTCCAAGACTTTGTTGGATTTATGGGGCGATTTGATTTATGCTTCGCCCTAGGCTTGGCCCATTTTCAGGGCCGTTCGGGCCATCGCTATTTTTGACGAAGTCGATTTTTTTGGAGTTGTCCGACATGACGGACGAGCGACGGGCCTCGACGCCCACCCCCTATCTGCGCACGGGCCCTGCCACGATGCTGACCGCGATCGGCCTCTGCGTCCTGCTGATGATCATGCAGTTCATGCCCGAAATGCGAGACGTCGGCCCGCTCCGCTCGTTCGCCGTCTCGGACATCAGCCGCTGATCCTCTTCGGCCGCTTGTGCGGCTGCGCCGGAGCGCGCATCTAGGGGCCGAGGTTGCGCGTGCCCATGACAGCAGAACACGATCAAGCTTTGCCGGTCGGCACGCGACTGGGCGATTTTCGCCTCGACGCCCTGATCGGCCATGGCGGCTTCGGCATCACCTATCGGGCCTTCGACACCCAGCTCGCCAAGTTCGTCGCCATCAAGGAATACATGCCCGTCGAGTTCGCGATGCGACGGGCCGATGGCCAGGTGGCGCCGCGCGGCTCGCGCTTCGCCGACGATTTCACCTGGGGCCGGGAGCGCTTCCTCGACGAGGCGCGGGCGCTGGCGCGGTTCCGTCATGTCCACATCGTGCCGGTGCTGCGCTACTTCGAGGCCAACGGCACCGCCTATACGGTCATGGAATTCGAGGACGGCCACAGCGTCGCGCAGCTCCTGCGCCAGCCCGGCCGCCGCCTGCAGCCCGACGAGATCCGGCGCCTCGCTGAAGGCATGCTGAGCGGCCTTGGCGCCGTGCATGCCCAAGGCTTCCTGCACCGCGACATCAAGCCGTCGAACGTGATCGTGCGGCGCGACGGCGTGCCCATCCTGATCGACTTCGGTGCGGCGCGACAGGCGATGGGCGGGCGCACGCGCACCCTGACCAGCATCCTGACGCCGCAGTATGCGCCGATCGAGCAATACGCGATGGACGGCAAGCAGGGGCCGTGGACCGACATCTATGCGACGGCGGCGGTGCTGCATCACACAATCACGGGATCCCCACCGCCCGAAGCGGTGAGCCGCGTCGGTACCGATCCCTACCGGCCGCTCGCAGTGACCCATGCGGATCGCTTCGATCCATCCATGCTGTCTGCGATCGATCGCGGCCTGGCCTTCGCGCCCGAGCAGCGGCCGCAATCGATCGCCGAGTGGCGGACACTCTTTGGCGGCTCGCTGCCGCGTGTAGAGGATGCACCGACGCAACGTATGATGATGGAGCCCGCGCCCGCATCCGCCGCATCGGGGCCACGTCTCGGCGGAGCGAGTCGGCCGCCGATCGAGGAGATAAACCCCGAGCCGCCGGTCTCGCGGCGCAAAAGCTTCGTCCGTCGGCGTCTGCCGATCGTGCTGGTGGTGCTTGCCGCCGTCGTGACCTGGAAATACGCGCCGCAGATTCGCGAGCGCCTTCTCGGCGCGCCCGCCGTCGAGACACAGGCGAGCCTGCCGTCGCCGGTTCCGATCGCCGGGCCGGCGGAGCCATCGCGAACGGCCCCGACACCTGCGCCCGTTCCGTCAGCCACGTCGACGCCAGCGCCGGCCCGACCGCCGGTCACGGCGCCCGACACATCGGCCCAGAGGGCGCTGACCGATCAGGCGCAGCGCGCTGCGACGGACGCGCGGGCGATGGCCGAGCGCGCCGAGGAAGCAGCCCGGGCGGCACGCGCCATGGCGGGCGAAGCGCGCATCGTGGCGGCGCGGGCCGCGCGTCCCGATCTGGAGTACAGTGAGCGGCTGACCGACAGCGGTGGCGCGAGCTACATCGGCCAGGTCGTCGACTGCAAGCGCCAGGGGTTGGGCGTCGCCGAACTGGGCAATGGCGAACGCCAGGCCGGCGACTGGAGCGCGGACCTGATGAACGGGCTGGGCACGGTGCGGCTTTCCGACGATACGCGCTACGGCGGGCAGTGGAAGGAAGGCCAGTCTACCGGCCTCGGTCTTCGCGAGAAGCCCGGCGCCGAGCGGTCGGAAGGCAACTTCGTCGGTGGCCGTCTCGAAGGCCTTGCCGTCCGGCGCACGCTCGCCGACCCGAATGTCGTGCAGGCCGGCGAATTTCACGGCGACCTGCTCGACGGACCGGGCATCGAACGGATCGGCGAGCGCGAGCGCTACGAAGGCGGCTTTCGCGGCGGACAGCGCAACGGCTACGGCCAGTATACCGATGCCGACGGCAAGACGAGCCCGGGGCGCTGGGCGGACGGAAAGCTGGTCGAATCGGCGCCGTAACACCGGTGGCACGGAAGTTGCGCCCCGCGGCTTGAAGAAAGTTGTAGCCGCCGCCCGTGTCTAAACCGCTGTCCGTGGTGCTGATCGACGACAATCCCGCCCGCGCCGAGATCGTGGAGTCGGGACTGCGCGATGCCGGCTACGTGCTGCTGGCGCGCCTCGACGGCACCTACGACCTTGCGACGAGGGTCAGCGTCCTGCAGCCCGACGTCATCGTGATCAGCATCGACAGTCCCGGCCGCGACGCGATCGAGGATTTGCGGCGCACCACCGAGCAGCAGCCGCGGCCGATCGCGCTGTTCGCCGACCGGTCCGATCCGGCGACGATCGCCGCCGGGATGGAGGCGGGCGTCTCGGCCTATGTCGTGAAGGGCCTGACGCAGGATCGCGTGCAACCGGTCGTCGATGTCGCGGTCGCGCACTTCAATCGCTATCACACGATGCGCGAGGAACTGGAGCGCGCGCGCCTGTCGCTGGTCGAACGCAAGACGGTCGATCGCGCCAAGGGCCTGCTGATGGAGCAGAAGGGAATAAGCGAGGAAGCGGCGTACAAGCTGCTGCGCAAGCTCGCCATGGACCAGAACAAGCGCATCGGTGAGGTGGCGCAGGATCTCCTGACCTACGCCAAGGCGCTGAAATTCTGATCGATTTTGTCGTCCTGAGCGCCGCGAAGGACCTCGCCGAACGACCATGTATGGTCAGCAGTTGCCGAGTGCGTGGCTTGCGGGAGATCCTTCGCTGCGCTCAGGATGACATATTGCGGATGATGCCTGCCTCTTTGGCGGCACTGGCGCGTAAGCAGGCAGCCGGTATCACAGCAATTTGGACGTGATTTTGATGCCGAACAACGTCGTGACCTATTTTCTCAACTAGATCAGTCGTTTCCAAGATCACCGCGATATCGACGCCGCTTGGCATATTTCCTGCTGCACTGAGCGCGAGGCGCCCAATGACGGGCGACTCCTGAATTTTCGGGCAGGCCAATGGCGGTCTGCCCTCCCGGACAACGACGTCCCACACGGTCGCACTCCTGCGGCCGTCTGGGGCGTTTTTTTTTGGAGCGAGGCGTCGTGGGACAAGTCGAGCGACCGAAGGTGACGGTGGGATTCATTCCCCTCATCGACTGCGCACCCCTGCTGTTCGCGGAGGTACTGGGCCTCTACGAGCGCCACGGACTCGAAGTAGAACTGCGCCGAGAAGTGTCGTGGTCGAACATCCGCGACAAGCTCGCGGTCGGGTTGCTCGACGCGGCCCACATGCTCTCGCCCATGCCGCTCG
>CAIYWM010000295.1 GCA_903929895.1 uncultured Alphaproteobacteria bacterium | reverse complement strand
CTCACCGTGTCGCGGGTCCACGGCGCCTGGGTCTTGGGATCGGCGACACCGCCCCACAGGTCGACGACCGTCTCGCCGCCCACCGTCAGGCAGACCGAGGCGCCGATCTCGCCCTTCTCCTTGAGGTTGCTTTCGAAGGCTTCGGCAACCCTCTCGAAGCCCGGCCGGCAGGTGCCCTGGGTCATGGGCGCGCTCATTGTTTCGGCACCGGGATCTTCAAAGCATCGAGCACGAAGCGCGCGCAGTGGGACAGGCCGGTCTGGTCGATCCCGTGGCCGACACCCTTGGCGATGTGCACGCCGACCTCCACACCGTTCTCCTGCAGCGTGTGCGCGGCGCGCTGCGTCAGGACCGCCGGCAGCATCTCGTCGCTGTCGCCATGGACCAGCAGGACCGGCGGCTTGGACTTGATCTCGTCCTTGAGCGAATCGGGGGCGGCCAGCATGCCGGAGAAGCCGACGATGCCGGCCAGCGGCGTGGCGCGGCGCAGGCCGACATGCAGCGCCATCATGGTGCCCTGGCTGAAGCCGATCAGCACGGTCTTCGATTCGTCGAGCCCGTACTTCGCCATCGTGTCGTCGAGGAACTGCTCGACGAAGGGCGCGGCCGAGCGCACACCGGCTGCCGCGACCTCGGGATCGAGGCGCGAGATGCCGAACCACTGGAAGCCCATCGGATTGCCCTCGCACGGGTAGGGCGCGTTGGGCGCGTGGAACACCACGTCGGGCATCAGCGGCGCGAGCACGGGGGCGAGGCCGATCAGGTCGTTGCCGTCGGCGCCGTAGCCGTGCAGCAGGATCACCAGATGGCCGGGCTTGCCGCCGGCATGAGGGCCGTGGCTGGGGCCTTCGAGCTTCTTTGTCATGTCGCCTTTTTCTCCTTTGCGCCCCAGTCCGGCATGTTGCGGCGATAATGCCAGAGCACGAGGGCCGCGGCGCTGCGCCAGGGCCGCCAGGCCTCGGCAATTTTGAGAAGCCGCTTTGCGTCGGGGCGGGTGCGCAGCTTCTTGAGATGCTGAGCTGCCACGACGAGGCCGAGATCGAGGCCCGGCATGATGTCGGGCCGTCCGTGCGCGAACATGAGGTAGATCTCGGCGGTCCACGGACCGATCCCCTTGGCCTGCGTCAGCATGGCGATGGCTGCGGCATCGTCGAGCTCGTGCAGCCGGTCGAACGTGATCCGCCCCTCGACGATGTCGGTGGCGAGGCTGCGGCCGTATTTCATCTTGGCGCCCGAGAGACCGACGGCGCGCAGCTGCTCGTCGCTCATTGCCAGGAAATCCGCCGGCTCCATCGACGGCACGGCCGCTTCGAGGCGCAGCCAGATGCTGCGGGCGGCGTGAACGGAGACCTGCTGTCCCACGATCGAGCGCATCAGCCCGCCAAAGCCCGTGGGCATCTCGCGCAGCTCGGGCGTGCCGGCTTCCGTCAGCGCGCGGGCGATGTCGGGATCGGCGGCCGCCAGCTCGGCCAGCGCCTTCTTCAGGGTCTTCTTGTCGAGGACGATCCGGGACGTCGTCTTGGAAGTCTTCTGGGGTGCCGTTCTGGCCATGTTGCTCCCGGCATAGCACGCGACGAGGGGGCGCTGTAACGTCGGATCATGACCGTCGTCACGCGTTTTGCCCCCAGTCCGACGGGCGAACTTCATCTCGGCAGCGCCTATTCGGCTCGCATCGCCTGGCGGCGCGCGCGCGACGTAGGCGGCACCTTCCTGGTGCGCATCGAGGATATCGATATCCGCCGCTGCCGCCGCGAATACGAGACCGCGATGCTGGCAGACCTGCAGTGGCTCGGCCTCGCCTGGGATGGCGATGTGCGGCGCCAGTCGGACCATTTCGCGGATTACGGCCAGGTGATGGACCAGCTCGATGGGCGGGGACTGGTCTATCCCTGCTTCTGCACCCGCGCCGATATCGCGGCTTCCACCAGTGCGCCGCATCCGACGGCGATGGGGCCTGACGGACCGCTCTATCCCGGCACCTGCCGTCACCTCTCCAATGAGGAGCGCCGCCGCCGCATCTCGGCGGGCGTCGAACATTGCATGCGCTTCGACAGCGCCCGCGCGGCGGAGCAGGCGGGGCCCTATTCCTTCTTCGACGAGACGCTGGGCCAGCTCGAAGGACAGCCGCTGCTGATGGGCGACTTCGTGATCGCCCGCAAGGACACGCCGACCAGCTATCATCTCTCGGTCACGGTCGACGACCATCTGCAGGGTGTCACGCTCGTCACGCGCGGCATCGACTTGCTGCCGTCGACCCATGTCCATGCCCTGCTGCAAAAGCTCCTGGGCTATGCTGCGCCGCAATATGCGCATCACCCGCTGTTGACCGACGCCACCGGCCGCCGCTTCGCCAAACGTGACCGCGACCTCACTATCCGGGCCTTGCGCGAGAGCGGGAGGACGCCGGCCGACGTGTTCGAGATGATCGACGGTTGGAGTTGCGCGACCCCCGTGAAGGGCTGACACTTCGGTCATGGACCGGAAAGAACAACTGGCCGTCGGGAGGCGGCTGCTCGGCCATATCGAAGGCCGCACCACCGATCTCGCCGACGCGCTGTTCCGCAACCGTGTCGACGCCTATTCCTGCCGCGAGCGCGCCGCCCGCGAGCGCGACGCGCTGTTCCGCAGCCAGCCGCTGTTCATGGGGCTGTCGTCGCGCCTCTCCAAACCCGGCGACTACATCACCGAGGACGTGGCCGGCATGCCGGTGCTGCTGGTACGCGGGCCCGACGGCGAGGTTCGAGCCTTCGCGAACATCTGCCGCCATCGCGGCGCGCCGGTGGCCGAGGGTTGCGGCAACGCCCGCGCCTTCGTCTGCCCCTATCACGCCTGGACCTACGACACGCACGGCAAGCTGCTGGGGGTCACCGACAAGGCGGGCTTCGCCGGCCTCGACCTCGGCGCGCACGGCCTGGTGCGGCTCCCGGCCGGCGAGAAGCACGGCATGATCTTTGTGCGCGCGACGCCAGTCGGCGAGGGCGAGCGTGCGGACATCGACGTCGATACCGTGCTGGGCTCGTTCGTGTCGGACTTCGCGGCGCTGCGGCCCGAGACCTATCCGCTCTACTCGGTCGACCGCATCACGCCGCGCATCAACTGGAAGTTCGCCATCGATACGTTCCTCGAGGGCTATCACATCCCGCACCTGCACCGGAAAACCATCGCGCCGTACTTCATCGGCAACTGCGGCACCTTCGACGGCGCGGGCCGCCACGGCCGCATGTGCGAGCCGCGCACCGCGATCGAGGCGCTGCGCGCGCAGCCCGACGACGAACGCACCCTGCGTCCGCACATCATCGCGATCTACCAGCTTTTCCCCAACACCATCGTCATCTGGCAGGTCGATCATATCGAGATCTGGCGCGCCTTCCCCGATCGCAACGACCCCGGCAGCTGTTCCGTCGAGTTCACGCTCTACCGTCCCGCCGACAGCGACCGCCCGGAGAAGCACTGGGCCAAGAACCGCGACATCGCCATCCGCACCGTGCTCGACGAGGACTTCCCGCTGGGCGAGCGCATGCAGATCGGCTTCGAGTCCGGCGCGACGGACGAAGTGATCTACGGCCGCAACGAGCCCTCGCTCGTCCACTTCCACAGCTCGATCCGCAGCGCGCTGGGTGTGACGGCTTGAGGTGACAACCAGCCGCTCGACACGCGTGGCGCTGATGCTCAGCGTGATCCTGTTCGCCGCGAGTCTCAGACAGGACGCGTTCTGCGTCTCCGGCATCTGCTCGGACTGGCAGGGCTGGAACATCCTGCTGTTCGGTGCGCTGAGTCATACGAGCTGGTTCGCCAATCCGCTGCTCGGCTTCTCGTGGATCGCCACATTGTTTGAGCGTCGCATCCCGGCGTTGATCCTCTCCCTGGCGGCCCTGGCGCTCGCCGGATCTTTCATGTTCGAGACGAGCGTGATCACCAACGAGGCCGGCATGGCCAACCCCATCACCGGCCTGCGCGAAGGCTATTGGTTGTGGCTTGCGAGCATGGCGATGGCGGTGATCGCGGCGTTCTTCGCGCGGAAGGTGCCGGTGAAGTTGTAACGACATTGCTGTCATCCTGAGCGCAGCGAAGGATCTCACGCTGGCCACGGAGTCGTCTGTTCGTTCCGCTAGGTCCTTCGCTGTGCTCAGGACGACAGGAGGGTCAACGCCCCTCGAGTTGCTTGTTGATCCAGACCTGCGCGGTGTTCGATTCCAGGAACTCGTGCGCGATCCTGCGCTTTGCCGGATCGCGCGCATCGCCGTCGATGATTGCGGTGATGACGTCGCACTTGTAGGGCACGGCCACGGCCTCGCCGTAGCGCAGGGACTTGTTGTTGCGGCGGTGGACGTAGACGCGGGTCCAACCGACGAGGTCGGTCACCCGTAGGCGCTCGCCGGGGCCCACTGGCGCGAAGCGCGGGTCGAGGAGGCGGATATCGACGGCGCGCTCCAAGGCTGCGTCGCTCGCGATGCCCTCGGGACAATCGCCGCTGCTGCCCAGCGCGTTCAACGTCAGCCAGACATAGACGTCGTGATCTTCGCCGCTATAGGCGCGGCCCGCAGGTGCACGCTCGGTCGAGAGCGGCCAACTGAAGGGTCGCCAGCCAAGCTTGTCTGTCGGCCCCAGCGCCACCTGCCGCTCGGCGAACCAGGCGAGCAAGGCGAGCGCCGCGACCTGCGCGACGCCGAGCGCGATGTAGAGGCGCGTCTGGCGGCTGAGGGCCATCCGACGCGCTTTCCCAATCCATCAGATCTGATGCGCCATCGGCGGCGCGGGGATCGGGCGGACGCTTTCGTAGGCGGCCGCGGCGCGCAGGACGAGGGCGTCCCTGGCATGGCCGCCGACGATCTGCAGGCCGATCGGCAGGCCTTCGCGGTCGAGGCCGCAGGGGATGGTGGCGGCCGGCTGGCGCGTCAGGTTGAAGGTCAGTGTGAAGGGCGTCCAGCCGATGTCGACGCCGTCGCCGCCCCAGGCCGCGTTCTCGTTCACCGCGAAGGCGGTCATCGGCATGGTCGGCGTCAGCAGGAGGTCGTACTTGGCCATGAACTGGTTCATGATCGCCGAGATAGCCTGGCGCTGGTGGATCGCGGTGACGACCGCTTCCTGGCCGAGATTGGCGCCGTATGCGGCGGCCTTCAGCAGGCCGGGATCCATCAGTTCGCGCTTCTCGGCGCTGAAATTGTTGAGCAGAACGGCGACGTTCGACTGCCAGTGGGCGTTCAGCACCTTGCGCGGGTCCATGCCCATGAAGTCGGGCGAATCCTCGACGATCCTGGCGCCCAGGGTCTTGAACACCTTGACTGCCTGCTCGACGGCCACCGCCACGTCGCGGTCGATCTTGTCGCGCTCGACGAAGCCCAGGTTGGGCGAATAGGCGATGCGCAGGCCTTTCACGCCCTTGTCGAAGCCCTTGAGATAATCCTCGGCATCGTCGGGACGGCCATAGGGATCGCGCGGGTCGGGCCGGGCGATGACGTTCATCATCATCGCCGCGTCGCGCACGGTGCGCGTCATCGGGCCGACATGCGAGAGCGTGCCTTGCGCCGAGACCGGCCAGAGCGGCACGCGCGCCTGGGTGGGCTTGAGGCCAAAGATGCCGGAGAAGGAGCAGGGGATGCGGACCGAGCCCGCGCCGTCGGTGCCGATGGCGAGATTGCCCATGCCGACCGCCTCGGCCGCCGTTCCGCCGCCCGAGGAGCCGCCCGGCGTGCGGTCGATCTTCCACGGATTGTGCGTGGTGCCGTAGAGGCCCGAGTCAGTCACGCCCTTCCAGCCATATTCCGGCGAGGTCGTCTTGCCGAGGAGCACGGTGCCGGCCTCGCGCAGGCGCTGCGCCACCGGCGCGTCGACATTGAAGGGCCCGTCGGGATCGGTGGCGAGGCTGCCCATGCGGGTCGGCATGCCCTTGGTCAGTACCATGTCCTTGATGGTGATCGGCACGCCGTCGATGTCCGAAAGCCGCTTGCCGCCCTTCTTCCATCGCTTCTCCGAGGCGCGCGCCTGGCGCATCGCGGTGTCGGGATCGAGATGCTGGAAGGCGTTGAGCTGGCCGTTGAAAGCGTCGATGCGCGCCAGCGCCGCCTTGGTCGCCTCGACCGGCGAGGCCTTGCGGGCCTTGAAGAGTTTCACCAGCTCGTGGGCCGGCATCATCGCAAGGTCGGCAGTCATTTCTCAGTTCTCCGGAAGGACGGGAAATTTCAAAGGATGAGCTTCGGCAAAAGCGGCGGCGGCGCGCAGGACCAGCGCGTCCTTGTAGTGTGCCGAAGCAATCTGCAGGCCGACCGGCAGTCCAAGCCGCGACAGGCCGCACGGCACCGTCGCCGCGGGATGGCGCGTCAGGTTGAACTGCGGCGTGTAGGGGGACCACATGAAGTTCGGCTTTCCGTAGGGCCCGGGCGGCAGGTTCATGCCGGCCTCGAAGGGTTGCACCGCTACGGTAGGCGTGAGCAGCAGGTCGTACTTCGTGAAGAACAGGTTCCAGGCGAGGGTGAGGTCGCGCCGTGTCACCTGCGCGTTCACCACGTCCTGCAGGCTGTAGCGCAGCCCCGCCTTCGCGCCGGCCAGCAGATTGGGATCGAACTCGCCGTGGCGCGCCTCGGGGAAGACCTGCAGCAGGCGCTGCAGCGCCGAGAGCCAGTGGACCACGAAGGCGTGGCTCGCCTCGCCGAACGAGAAGGGCGCCTCGACCTCCTCGACCGTGCAGCCCAGCGCCTCGAAGTCGTGGGCGGCTTTCGTCACCATCGCGGCGACCTCGATGTCGAGCGGATGGTCGCCCAAACGCAGCGCGAAACCGATCTTCAGCTTCTTCGGCAGCGTGGTGAGCTTCCTGGTGTAGTCGGTGTCGTCAGGAGGCAGGGCATGGCCGTCGCGCGGATCGGGCCGGGCGATGGCGTTCATCATCAGCGCGGCGTCGAGCGCGGTGCGGGCCATCGGGCCGGTGTTCGACAGGTCGCCCGTCATCGACGGCGGCCAGGCCGGCACGCGGCCGAACGTGGGCTTGAGGCCGATCAGCCCGTTGAAGCTTGCGGGGAT
>CAIYWM010000294.1 GCA_903929895.1 uncultured Alphaproteobacteria bacterium | reverse complement strand
GCGTGCCGTAGGTCTTCCACACGATGCGGGCCTGCTTCAGGGTGCCGCCGCGCTGCAGCCGGACGTGATCGGCCGACCAGATGCCTTCCTTCGTCATGACCGCCCCCCTCAGCCGAAGCTGCGGATGATCTCGCCGTGCGTCTGAGTATAGCTCTTCGCGACGTATTTCAGGTGCGGCCGCAGGTGCCGGTGCGCCTCGGGCAGGTGATGGAACGGGATGTTGGGCAGCAGGTGATGCTCGGCGTGGTAAGGCAGGTTCCACATCAGGAAGCGCACGATCGGATTGGACAGGGTCGTGCGCGTGTTGGCGAAGCCGTCATCGCTGTTGGGACATAGCGTATGCTCGGTCAGGAGATAGAGCCGCAGCAACGGCAGGCCGACCATAAGCGGAAAGAACCAGACCCAGAGCACGACATCCGTCTTGAGCAGGATCGAGCCCACGATCAGCACCGCATAAAGCGCGAGCAGCCAGCGGCCCCAGCGCCGCACCTCGGGCCAGGCCGAGTCGTGGATGTAGGTCACGTCGCCCTTGAAGCCGAAGGGGAACAGGAAGATGTCGCGCACGCGGATCATCAGGAACGGGATCGAGCTGATGCGGAAGAGATAGTTCTTCCAGGTCCGCGGGGTCCCTGAGGTGATCAGTTCGGGATCGCGGTCGGGATCCTGCGTGTAGCGGTGATGGGCGAGATGATAGTGCCGGTAGAAGCCGGCATTGTTCAGGATCGCCGCGCCCGAGAAGAAGGCCAGCAGGTCGGCCATCCAGCGCGTCTTGAACGAGCCGTAATGCACCGACTCGTGCATGGCGCCGAACAGCGAATTCACGAAGATGCCCTGCAGCAGCAGCGCCGGCAGCACCCACCAGGTGCCGCGGGTTTCGAGCACCAGCCAGCCGCCGAGGACCAGCAGCGCGAGGTGCGCGCCGGTCTGGATCAGGCCCTTGGTATCGTCGCGGGCATAGAGGCGCTTCAGCACCTCCGCCGGCACCACCCGCATCTGGCGGGCGCGCTGGCCTGTTACGGTATAGGTGCCCATAGACCTTCCTTGTAAGCGTGTTCGGTGACCGCCTCGCGCTTCTTCTTCTCGTCCTCGCTCAAGCCGATCTGGTCGCCGACCATGCGCGCGATCGAGGGGAAGGCGCCCTTGGGCTGGACATAGTCCGGCGACCACAGGCGCGAGCGCAGCAGCGCCTTGGCGCAGTGCAGGTAGGCCTGACGCACCGTGATGACGATGGCGCATTTCGGCGCCTTGCCCTGCACCGCCATCGAGTCGAGCAGCGCCGGATCGACCGACAGGCGCGCGGTCCCCGCGACCCGCACCGTCTCATTGACGCCCGGCAGCAGGAAGATCAGCGCGACTTCGGGATTCTCCAGCAGATTGCGCAGCGTATCGAGCCGGTTGTTGCCCGGCCGGTCGGCCAGCGCGATCGTCTTCTCGTCGAGCACCTTGAACGAGCCCGGCGGATCGCCGCGCGGGGTGACGTCCTGCTTGCCCGACGCGTCGGCGGTCGCGATCAGGCAGATCGGCGACAGGGCAATGAAGCGGCCCATATGTTCATCGATGCGACCGATGTCCTTGACCGCGGCGGTCACGCTGACCGGCGCGTAGGAGGCGACCAGCGCCCGCGCGCCCGCCTCGTCGAGCAGTGCCGGTTCCTTGGGGGGAGCCGAAAAAGGCAGCGAATCGGGCATTTTCTAGACCTCCGGAATTTGCAAGGCAGGGTATCAGGCACCCCCCTCCGGCGAAACCATCCGACGCGAGGAGTCGTTGGTCCTGCAGTCACAGCAAAAGGAGGACCAGATGAGCAATTACGATCCGACCCAGGGTCCGGGCCGTCCGGGCTATGATCCCACCGATCCATATCGTGCGCCAGACAATGGCCGTCCGGGCTACATCCTGCTGGCGGCCATTGCGACCGTCGTCCTGGTGGGCGGCTTCCTCTATTTCGGCAATCCGATGAACGGCACCATCGGGCCCGAGCAGGCGCAGGCGCCGGCCCACAAACCGGAGCCGGTCACGCCCGGACCGAGCCAGCAGCCGTAACGAACGCAGCGCCTGGACAAAAAAAGAGCCCGACCGCGAGATCCGCGGTCGGGCGCACAGGCCTTTAATCTCTGCATTTTCGAAGTAGCACAGCTGCCTGTGGGACCTGTCGACTCAATCCTGCAGAGCTGGTCTGCACTTCTTCATGACTCCGTGAGTTCAGTCTTCAGCGCGTCGCCCAACGCGCGGAAGGTTTCGGCACGTGCCGAGGAGCGCCGCCAGACGAGGCCGATGCGGCGATGCGGGACGGCGCCGGCCAGCGGCCGAACGTTTACGTCGAGGCCGCGCAGGATACCGGCGTCGAGCGCCATCTGCGGCATCAGGGTCACGCCCAGCCCGTTGGCGACCATCTGCGCCAGCGTGTGCAGGCTGGTGCCGTTGAAGCCGGCATTGCGCCGCGCGCCCTCCAGCTCGCAGGCCGCCAGCGCCTGGTCGCGCAGGCAATGGCCGTCCTCCAGCAGCAGCAGGTTCTCGTCGGCGAGGCTGGCCGCCGGGACGTGGCCCGCGGGATAGACGATCGAGAACCGGTCCTCGCCGAGATCCATCACCTCGAGGTCGCCCAGCGCGTAGGGCAGCGCCAGCAGCACGGCGTCGAGCTCGCCCGAGTCCAGCCGCTCCAGCAGCCGCGCGGTCTGGTCCTCGCGCAGGTAGAGCTGCAGTTTGGGGAAGCTCTCGCGCAGGCGCGGCATGGCGCGCGGCAGCAGGAACGGGCTGATGGTCGGGATGACGCCGAGATGCAGCCGGCCCGACAGCGGATCGCGCGCCGCCTGGCCCGCGTCCATCAGATCCTCGGCGCCCTTCAGCAGGCCCCGCGCGCGCTCGGCCACGTTCCGCCCCAGCGCCGTCGGCACGACCGAGCGCTTGGTCCGCTCCAGCAGGGGCGCCCCTAGAAGCTCCTCCAGCTCCTGGATGCTGGCGCTCAGGGTCGACTGGCTGACGTTGCAGGCCGCCGCCGCCTGCCCGAAGTGGCAGCGATCGACCACCGCCACCAGGTAGCGGAGCTGTCGCAGGGTCGGGATAGGTTTCATGCCGGGCATATAATCGCTTTTAGCGATTAAACAATTCGGTATTTTGCGTTTCAACCGATCTTAGAATGCCCCTAAGTAACGGTTGCCAAGAGTTAACCAAGGAGTTTCAAGCGTGTCCCTCATCAACACCGAGATCAAGCCGTTCAAGGCGACTGCCTTCCAGAAGGGCAAGTTCATCGACGTGACCGACGCCGACCTGAAGGGCAAGGGCAAGTGGTCGGTCGTGTTCTTCTACCCGGCCGACTTCACCTTCGTGTGCCCGACCGAGCTCGAGGATCTGGCGACGAACTACGCCGAGTTCAAGAAGCTGGGCGTCGAGATCTACAGCGTCTCGACCGACACGCACTTCAGCCACAAGGCGTGGCACGACACGTCGGAAGCCATCAAGAAGATCGAGTACGTCATGGTCGGTGACCCGACCGGCACCATCACCCGCAACTTCGGCGTGATGATCGAGGAAGCCGGCCTGGCCGATCGCGGCACCTTCGTGGTCGACCCGGACGGCAAGATCCAGATCGTCGAGATCACCGCTGGCGGCATCGGCCGCGACGCCTCGGAGCTGCTGCGCAAGGTCAAGGCGGCCCAGTACGTCGCCTCGCATCCCGGCGAAGTCTGCCCGGCCGCCTGGAAGGAAGGCGAGAAGACCCTCGCCCCCAGCCTCGACCTGGTCGGCAAGATCTAACTAAGGGCGGAGGGGCCTCACGAGAGGTCCCTCCACTCCGCTTCGCGACATTTCAGTAGGAGTACCTCCCATGTTGGACGCCAACCTCAAGACGCAGTTGAAGGGCTATCTCGAGCGCCTGACCTTGCCGGTCGAGCTGGTGGCGTCGCTCGACGACAGCCCCAAGTCGGCCGAGCTGAAGGAGCTGCTGCAGGAGATCGCCAGCCTGTCGGACAAGGTGACCTTCGCCGAGGCCGACGAGGACATGCGCAAGCCTTCCTTCGCCATCGTGCGGCCCGGCACCGACATCTCGGTCCGCTTCGCCGGCATCCCGATGGGCCATGAATTCACCTCGCTGGTGCTGGCGCTGCTGCAGGTCGGCGGCCACCCGAGCAAGGAAGCGCAGGACACGATCGAGCGCGTGAAGGGCCTCGACGGCGACTACACGTTCGAGACCTATTTCTCGCTCTCGTGCCAGAACTGCCCCGACGTGGTGCAGGCGCTGAACCTGATGAGCGTGCTGAACCCGCGCATCCGCCACACCGCGATCGACGGCGCCCTGTTCCAGGACGAGGTCGAGAAGCGCGGCGTGATGGCCGTGCCCTCGATCTTCCTGAACAGCCTGCCGTTCGGCCAGGGCCGCATGAGCCTGGAGCAGATCCTGGCCAAGCTCGACACCGGCGCCGGCGAACGCGCGGCCGAGGAGATCGCGGCCAAGAAGCCCTACGACGTGCTGGTGGTCGGCGGCGGCCCCGCCGGCGCCGCTGCAGCCATCTACGCGGCGCGCAAGGGCATCCGCACCGGCATCGCCGCCGAGCGCTTCGGCGGCCAGGTGCTGGACACGATGGGCATCGAGAACTTCATCTCGGTCTCCCACACCGAGGGCCCGAAGATGGCCGCGGAGCTGGCCGCGCACGTGAAGGACTACGAGGTCGACGTGATGGACCTGCAGACCGCCACCAGGCTGATCCCCGCAGCGACGCCGGGCGGCCTGGCCACGGTCGAGCTGCAGAACGGCGCCACCCTCAAGGCCAAGACCATCGTGCTCTCGCCCGGCGCGCGCTGGCGGCAGATGAACGTCCCCGGCGAGGCCGAGTATCGCAACAAGGGCGTGGCCTACTGCCCGCACTGCGACGGCCCGCTGTTCAAGGGCAAGCGGGTGGCGGTGATCGGCGGCGGCAATTCCGGCGTCGAGGCGGCGATCGACCTCGCGGGCCTGGTGAGCCACGTCACGCTGATCGAGTTCGACGGCCAGCTGCGCGCCGACGCGGTGCTGCAGGCCAGGCTCCGCTCGCTGCCCAACGCCACGGTGATCGTCTAGGCGCAGTCGCCCGAGGTGCACGTCGACGGCGCCCGGGTGACCGGCCTCGCCTACACGGTTCGCACTGCGAACAACGGGGCGGGCGAGCAGAAGACGATCGAGCTCGAGGGCATCTTCGTGCAGATCGGCCTGGTGCCCAACACCGAGTGGCTGAAGGGCGCGATCGAACTCAGCCCGCGCGGCGAGATCGAGATCGACGCAAGAGGCCAGACCTCGGTCCCCGGCATCTTCGCCGCCGGCGATGCGACGACCGTGCCCTACAAGCAGATCGTCATCGCCATGGGCGAGGGCGCCAAGGCCGCGCTGTCGGCGTTCGACCACCTGATCCGGAGTGAGCCGGTCGAGGTCAAGCAGGCGGCCTAGGAAGAACTTGCCGGGCGAGATCGAATCGCCCGGCTCCGAGCACAGACCTCATCCTGAGGAGCGGTCCGCAGGACCGCGTCTCGAAGGATGGGAACACGCACCGCCTTTGTTGCCGACCCTTCGAGACGCGCGCCGCGCGCGCTCCTCAGGGTGAGGACCTTGCCGGTAGGGACGGACGGAGATGAAAGCAGCTGTATTGGTCTTCCCCGGCTCCAATCGCGAAGGCGACGTGGCGCAGGCGATCGAGCTGGTGACCGGCCGCCGGCCGAAGATGGTGTGGCATGGCGACGGCGACTTCGAGAAGGTCGACCTGATCGTTGTGCCGGGCGGCTTCTCCTACGGCGACTATCTGCGCTGCGGCGCCATGGCGGCTCAGTCGCCGGTGATGGCCGAGGTGAAGAAGCGCGCCGCGCAGGGCGTGCCGGTTCTGGGCATCTGCAACGGCTTCCAGATCGTGACCGAGGCGGGCCTGCTGCCGGGCACGCTGATGCGCAATTCCCACCTCAAGTTCGTCTGCGCCGACGTCCATCTCAGGGTCGAGACCAGCCAGAGCCTGTTCACCAACCG
>CAIYWM010000293.1 GCA_903929895.1 uncultured Alphaproteobacteria bacterium | reverse complement strand
CGGCCAGTGATGTTGGCCGATCAGCACCTTCGTCTTCGGCCCGTACATCGCGATGGCGTCGCCGATATACTTGGCCCAGATGCGCGGATCGCGCGCCACGGCGCCGCGCAGGGGACTGAAGTTGTGCAAGAGCGGACAGGCGTTCTCCGCCATGTTGAGCACGCCGAGCTGCGGATAGAACATGTGCATCTCGGCCGGCGCCTCGGTCTCCGGCGCCAGCTGGAAGACGATCTCGATGCCGTCGATCGTGTGCGTCTCGACCGGTTTCACGATCGACTGCGTCGGCGCGATCAGGCCGGGCGTGCCGCGCGCGACGCTCTTGCCCAGGCCGGCATCGACCTGCCCGCGCGCGCCGCGCGGCAGCATCGTGCCGAACTGGAACTGCGCGCGCCGCGACATCGGCGCCCCCGCCAGCACGTTCTCGCCCGAGATGGCTTCCATGAACCCGGCCGGCGCGATCACCTTCACCTTGCCAGCCTTCACATCGACCTCGTCGACGATGCCGCGCACGCCGCCGTAGTGATCGATATGGCTGTGGGTGTAGATCACCGCGACCACGGGCTTTCGCGGCCGGTGCGCGTAGTAGAGTTCGAGAGCCGCGCGCGAGACCTCCGCGGTGGTCAGCGGATCGATCAGGATCAGTCCGCTGTCGCCCTCGATCACCGTCATGTTGGCAATGTCGAAGCCGCGCAGCTGGTAGAGCCGCTCGGTGACCTTGAACAGCCCCTTGGCGAGGTTGAGGCGCGCCATGCGCCACAGGCTGGGATTGACCGTGTCGGGCGCCAGTTCCCCGTCGATGAAGGCATACTCGCCCAGGTTCCAGAGGACCGTGCCGCCGCCGGTGCGCACGATCCCTTCAGGCACGGTCGCAATCAGACCGCGCTTCGCGGCCTCGAAGTCGGCCGTGTCGGCGAAAGGCAGATTTGCCGCCATCGCGGCATTGGCGGCTTTGGTTGCAGGTTCGGCGTCGCGCGCGGCGTCGAGATGGGAGGAAGGAACCGGAACGGACGACGCGGACGCCATGACTGCTAACCCTCGACCTTGATGTTGTTTTCCTTGACGACCCTGGTCCAGCGTTCGGTCTCGAACTTGACCCGATCGACATAGGCCTGCGGCGTGCTGCCCGTCGTGAAGAAGCCGAGTTCGGCGAACCGCTTCTTCACCGCCGGATCCTTGAGCGTCTCGAGGCAGAGTGCGTTCAGCTTCTCGACGATCGGCGCCGGCAGACCGGCCGGACCCACGAGACCGAAGAAGGCCGCGCTCTCCAGGTCCTTCATGCCGAGTTCGGCCACGGTCGGAACGTCGGGGCAGACCGTCGAGCGCTCAGGCGACGCGACGGCGATGCCGGTCAGGCGGCCGGCCGCCACGTGCGTACCCGTGGGCAGCACGACGTCGATCATGATCGGCAGGTGGCCGCCCATCACGTCGCGCAAGGCGTCGGCTGCGCCCTTGTAGCTGACGCTCTCGAGATTGAGCTTGTTGCGGGTGCGGAAGAGTTCACCCCAGAGGTGCGGCTGGTTGCCCATGCCCGAGGTGGCATAGCGCACGCGCTGCGGCTGTTTGTTCACGAATTCGGCGAACTCCGCGTAGTTCTTCGCCGGCAACGCCTTGCCGTCGATCGCCAGCAGATCGGGGATGTCGACCAGGGTCGAGATCATCTGGAAATCCTTGAGCGGATCGAACGGCTGCTTCATGCCCAGGGCGACGTTGGTCGCCATCGTCGCGGCGCCCAGCAGCAGCGTATTGCCGTCAGGCTTGGCCTTGGCCACCACGTCCATGCCGATGATGGTGTTGCCGCCGCCCTTGTTCTCGACGATCACCTGCTGGCCGAGCATGCCCGACAGTTTCTCGGCGACGATGCGAGCGGCCGTGTCGGTCGAACCGCCGGCGACGTAAGGCACCACCAGCCGGATCGGCTGGCTGGGCCAGGCCTGTGCCCGCACCGAGGAGGCACCGACGATCGTCCAGCCTGCGGCACCGGCCAGTACGCCACGTCTCTTGATCATGATCCTGCCCTTGCTGCTTTGTTTGGAGGCAGGATCGCAAACGCGCGACGGCGGCGCAATGCGGGCGCGACCGTCGTTCTCCGGGAAGAGGCGCTATTCGGCCGGTTTGGGCGCCGCCGAAGCGGCATGCACGTCGCGTTCGCTGGGCAGCATCGACAGGGCGAGGAAGGAACAGAAGGCCACGCCCGCCAGTACCGACAAGAGCACGGGAAAGCCCGCGTCCTTCACCGCCGGGCCGATCAGCGCCACGACGAAGGAACTCACGCCGAAGCCGATCGCCAGGCGGACGCCGGTGACGCGGCTGCGCATGCGGTCGTCGATGTAGCGCACGATCATAGCGTCGGTGAACGGAATGGCGCCGAACACCAGCAGCATGAAGGCAATGGCCGTGAAGAACAGCGCCCAGCCCTCGACCTGCGAGGCGATCAGGAACAGCGGCACCTGCAGCAGCACGATCGGCAGGTAGATGTTCTTCAACGGGTAACGATCGATCATCTTGCCGACCACGAGCTGGGCAAGCGATGCCAGCGCGAAGATGACGAACAGCATCGTGGCCAGCATCGCCGGATCCTGGGCGATGGCCTTGGCGCGATTGGCCAGCAGTTCGCCGTTTCCGTTGGTCGTGAAGTTGAAGACGATGCTGCCGGTCACTGCGGTGAAGGTCATGATCGCGAACACGCGGGCCATGACCGACGGCGGCAGGTCGAGCATCTTGGCCTTACGCTTGGCCGGCGCCTCTTCCTCGCGCGGCACCAGAACCACGAAGGCGACGGCGCAGACCAGGCAGATGACGCCGGGGATGATGAACGCCGCCTGCCAGCCGAAGCGCTGGGCGATGTAGACCGAAAGACCGGCGGCGATGGCGATGCCCATGTTGCCGGCCAGGCCGTTCACGCCGATCGTGAAGCCGGGATTTTTGGCCTTCTGCACCAGCATCGGGATGCCGACCGGATGATAGATCGAGGCGAAGGCGCCCATCAGCGTCAGCGCCGCGCCGATCTGCCACTTGTTGGTACAGAGCGCGATGATCAGGGCGGAGACGCCCATGCCCACGAAGAAGATCACCATCATGATCCAGCGGCCCCAATGGTCGCCGAGACGGCCGCTGACGATCGAGCCCGCCCCGAACATGAAGAGCGCGCCGTAGTTGAAGGGCGTGAGCTCGGTCCACTCGACGCCCCAGACGCCGGCGATCACACCCCAGGAATAGGCAAAGACCACGAGGATCCAGTGATCCATGGCGTGGCCGATGTTGAGCAGGATCGAGGTGGGACTGCCGTGGCTCATCTTGTCGTTCCTCCAGGGTGGTCGAGACTAGGCTTGGTTCGCCTGTCTGGCTTGCGCTATGTTGCCAACAAATGTCGCGAAATAGCCAAGCCCAACTCCGGTCGACCGATCCCGAGGACTACCAGCAGGTCCCGCGGGCGGTTGCGGCCATGCCCAAGGACTTCCCCGACGGTTTCGAGATCGCGCCGCACCGTCATCGCCGCGCCCAGCTCATCTACGCGACCGCGGGCACGATGCGCATTTCCACGGACCAGGCCGTCTGGGTGGTGCCGCCCCAGCGCGCCCTGTGGATGCCGCCCGGTGTCCGCCACTCCATCGTCATGTCCGGAGACGTGACCATGCGCACACTGTATCTGCGCCAGGACGCGGCCGCCGGCATGCCCGAGATGTGCCGCGTCCTCCATATCTCTCCCCTGTTGCGGGAGTTGATCGTGCGCGCCACCGAACTGCCGATTCACTATGACGAGCGCGGCGCCGCCGGCCACGTCGTGGCGCTGATCCTCGACGAACTGCACCGCGAACCGTCGCTGCCGCTGCATCTTCCGATGCCGCGCGACAAGCGCCTGCATCGCCTCTGTTCGGCCCTGCTTGCCCAACCGGGCGACCAGCGCACCCTGGAAGAGTGGGCGGGTTGGGCCAATGCGAGCGCCCGGACGCTGGCGCGCCTGTTCGTGACAGAGACGGGCCTCACCTTCGGCGCCTGGCGCCAGCAGGCACGCGTACTCGAAGCGATGGGCCGACTGGGCGGCGGCCAGGCCGTCACCGAGGTCGCCCTCGAACTCGGCTACGAAAGCGTGAGCGCCTTCAGCGCCATGTTCCGGCGCGCTTCGGGCGCTTCGCCCAGCGCCTACCGCCCGCCACGCTAAGCCCCTCCACCCCGTGCGGGATTTACCGCACGTTTGCAAATGGTTAGCGCTTGACGCTGGACGGTAATAATCCCCCAATGCGCGCCCCATCTGGGGTAATCTAAACCGTCGTTTACCAGTTTTGAGTCGCCGCTCCCGCCGCCGCCTGGAGTTTATGTTGAAGCCGACTGACATCGCCAATCCCGACTACTTTCATAAAGTCGTCGATTGCCAATGGGCCTGTCCTGCCCATACCCCCGTCCCCGAGTACATCAGGCTGATCGCGCACGGACGCTATTCCGATGCGTACATGATCAACTGGAAGTACAACGTCTTCCCGGGAATCCTAGGCCGGACCTGCGACCGTCCCTGCGAGCCCGCCTGCCGGCGCAGCCGCGTCGAGGACGAGACGCTGGTGAAGGGCAAGAAGGAGCCGGTTGCGATCTGCCGCCTGAAGCGCGTCGCCGCCGACTACAAGGACGACGACGACATCAATTCCAAGATGCCCAAGGCGCCGGAGAAGAACGGCAGGCGCGTGGCCTGCATCGGCGGCGGCCCCTCCTCGCTCACGGTGGCCCGTGACCTCGCGGTGCTGGGCTACGAGATCGTCATCTACGACCAGGACCCCAAGCTCGGCGGCTTCATCCGCACGCAGATCCCGCACTTCCGTCTGCCTGAGTCGGTGATCGACGAGGAAGTCGGCTACATCACCGGCATCGGCAACGTCGAGTTCCGCCACCAGAGGGTCGACTCGCTGAAGGCCGTGCTGGCCGAAGGCTATGACGCGGTGTTCGTCGGCTCGGGCGCGCCGCGCGGCCGTGACCTCGACGTGCCGGGTCGCAAGGAAGCCGCCGCCAACATCCATATCGGCCTCGACTGGCTGTCGTCGGTCTCGTTCGGCCACATCGACAAGGTCGGCAAGCGCGTGATCGTGCTGGGCGGCGGCAACACGGCGATGGACTGCTGCCGTACCGCCCGCCGTCTCGGCGGCGAGGATGTGAAGGTCATCGTCCGCTCCGGCTTCGACGAGATGAAGGCGTCGCCGTGGGAGAAGGAAGACGCGATCGGCGAGGACATTCCCATCCTCAACATGCTCGTTCCCAAGGAAGTCCGTCACGAGGGCGGCAAGATCAAGGGCGTGCTGTTCGAGAAGGTGGTCGCGAAGTACGACGACAAGGGTCGCCGCTCGCTGGTGCCGTCGGGCGAGCCCGACGAGTTCCATGAGTGCGACGACGTGCTGGTCGCGATCGGCCAGGAGAACGCCTTCCCGTGGATCGAGAAGGATGCCGGCGTCGAGTTCGACAAGTGGGGTCTGCCCCAGCTCAACGAGAAGACCTTCGCCAGCACGCATCCGAAGGTGTTCTTCGGCGGCGACGCGGCGTTCGGCCCCAAGAACATCATCTGGGCGGCGGCGCACGGCCACGAGGCGGCGACCTCCATCCACAAGATGCTGATCGGCGAGAACCCCGAGGAGCGCCCCGCGCCCGGCGTCAACGTCGCCAGCCAGAAGATGGGCATCCACGAGTGGAGCTACGACAACGCCCCCACCATCGACCATCGCCTCAAGGTCCCGCATCGCCCCAAGCACGAGGCGCTGAAGG
>CAIYWM010000292.1 GCA_903929895.1 uncultured Alphaproteobacteria bacterium | reverse complement strand
GAAGTCGGCATAACCCTCTGAAAGATAGAACTTGCGCAGAAGCTCGCGGTCGAGGTTCAGGCGATCGGGGTCGAAACGGTCATCCGACGACAGGAAACGCCACCACGCGCTCTCGGAGGTGCGGATCTTGCCCCTCAGCGTGCCGTCGCCGAAGGCCTGGTTGCCAACGAAGCTGATGCGCTTCACGCCGGTGACGTCGCCCTCGTTGATCTCGAAGACGAGGTCGACGCGACCCTGCTCCAGATTTATGACCTTGGGCTCGACCGAGGCGTTGTAGCGACCGCTGCGCCGATAAATGGTCAGGATGCGATCGACGTCGGCCTGAACGCGTGCGCGCGTATAGACCTGGCGTGGCTTCGACTGAACTTCATCGCGCAGCTTGTCGTCGTCGATCTTGTTGTTTCCCTCGAAGGCGACGCGATTGATGATCGGGTTTTCCGTGACCTTCACGACCAGGGTCGAGCCCTGCATCTCGATCACGACGTCGGCGAAGAGTCCGGTCGCGAACAACGCCTTCAGCGAGCGATCGGCCGCGGCCGCGTCGAACGGCTCGCCGACCTTCAACTGAAGATAGGAGCGGATCGTCTCCACTTCGGAGCGGACATTGCCCTGAATCTGGATGCCGGCGATCGTGCCACCGCCCGCACCCACGGCACCGCGCTGGGCGTATGCCGGCGTGTTGAAGGCGAGAATTGCGACAATGGCCAGTACGGCCCAACGAAAGATCAAACTTCCCCCCGGCGCCAGTCAAACCTGCCGATGGTCAAAAACGTGAACGCAGCTTTCTAGACCGGCAAGGGGGCGTAAGCCACCCCTTTTGTCCCCCGGTCTGTTCCCGCCACGTCGCATGAATTCAGCGCAGCAAAAGCCTGATGTCATTGAAAGTTGCGATCAGCGCCATGCCGATCACGAGCGCGAAACCGAGCTTCAGCCCGACCTCCTGGGCCCGCAGGCTGAGTGGCTTACCGCGCACCGCCTCGTAGGCATACATGGCAAGGTGACCGCCGTCGAGCATGGGCACCGGCAGAAGGTTGAAGATGCCAAGCACCACGGACAGAGCGATGACGAGGTTGAGAATGCCGGCCCATCCCGCATGCGACGCCTCCCCCGCGGCCTTGGCGATGCGGATCGGCCCGCCCAATTCATCCACAGGGCGCGTTGCGGTCAGGATCTGACCCATCGACGTATAGAACATCGTGGTCATTCCCCAGACCGCGCGTACCCCCGCTCCCATGGCGCCGATGACGCCGTGGTCGCGGAGTTCCGTCACCGCCGGCGGCCGAACGCGCAGGCGTCCGACGACCTGCTCCTTGCCAGCGCAATCCACCACCTTGTCGACGATCGGCACGACGGTCGTTTCACCGAACCGGCCATCGCGCTCGTACTTGACGGTCACGGGCTGGCCGCCCCGAGAGCCGATCAGCTCGGGAATACGGGAGAAATATTCGACGGGCTTGCCGTCGATCGCCACCAAAAGGTCACCGACCTTGAGGCCTGCCGCCTCGGCAGGACTGTTGGCCGTGAAGCCCCCGACGACAGGACGAATGAACTGATCGATGCCCAGGTTGCCGTAGCGCAGCGTGTTGTTGTAGCGGTCGGTGCGCTCGCAATACTGGGGCTGAATCTCGCCATACAGGAGCTGGTTGCCACGCCGGTATTCGACCGGCATCGGATGGGTCCAGTACAGGAACTGGGATTCCTGGATATCCTCATAGCGGTCGACCCGCTTGTCGGCGAGGCGAACGATCTCGTCGCCGGTGCGCAGGCCAGCTTTAGCCGCCGGCCCGTCGACCTGCACGGCGACGGTTGCAGGCGTATAGGGTTCGCCGGCGAAGAAGAAGACGCCGGTCAGCAGCAGGAACGCGAACAGAAGATTGGCGGCCGGCCCGCCGAGTACCACGGCGGCACGCGCATAGAGAGGCTGGCTGAAGAAGGCGCGCTTGCGGTCAGTGGCCGACAGCGGCTCGTCCGTGGGCGTGGCGCTCGTCGCGTCGCTGTCGCCCAGGAATTTCACGTAGCCGCCGAGCGGGATGGCCGACACCTTCCAGCGCGTGCCGTTGCGATCGGTCCACCCGAAGATCTCGGGTCCGAAACCGATCGAAAACACCTCGGCATGGATGCCGAAGCG
>CAIYWM010000291.1 GCA_903929895.1 uncultured Alphaproteobacteria bacterium | reverse complement strand
CGAACCGGCGGGGGTCGGCGGCGAACTCAGCTTGAAGGCCTGGCAGGCGCGGCGCACCGGCAGTCGCCCTTTCTTCGTCCTCGACGATCCGGACCGCCTTGCCGCACTTGCGCACCGGCTCGGGATCGACGTGCCCGTGCGTGAGATCTCCGGCCCCGGGGAGGCCGCTTCGGTTTTCTCCAGTGCCCTGCCCGTACTCGCGGTGCGCCTCGACGCGCCCTCGACGCCCGGCCGGCCGGACGTCGCGAATGCCGCTGCCACGATCGAGGCGATCGAACGGGCCGTGCGGTTTGCCCAGGCGGGTACTGTGGCCGGGATCGTAACCAATCCCATCCAGAAAAAGACGCTCCAGGATGCCGGGTTCCGCCATCCCGGCCATACGGAATTCCTGGCCGAACTCGCCGGGGGGGTCGACGTTGCGATGATGCTGGCGTGCCCCCAGCTCCGGGTCGTGCCGGTGACCATCCATCTGTCGCTAGCCGATGCGGTGCGCGCCCTCGATGGCGAAGCGATCGTGCGCGCCGGCCGGATCGCGGCCCTGGGTTTGCGCACGCTGTTCGGCATCGAGCGTCCACGGCTGGCCGTGGCAGCCCTCAACCCGCATGCCGGCGAACAGGGCACCATGGGTGACGAAGAGCGCCGCATCATCATGCCCGCCATCGAGGCGCTGCGGCGCGAGGGATTCGAGGCGAGCGGACCGGCGCCGGCCGACACGCTGTTCCACGCCGCGGCGCGGCCGGCCTACGACGTGGCGTTGTGCATGTATCACGACCAGGCGCTGATCCCGATCAAGACCATCGACTTCGCCGGCGGGGTAAACGTCACGCTCGGACTGCCGTTCGTGCGCACATCGCCCGATCACGGCACGGCACTCGACATCGCAGGGACCGGCCGCGCCGATCCGACGAGCCTTCTCGCGGCCATAGACATGGCGGACGACATGGCGCGTCGGCGCCGGCATTGAACATGGACGGCGTCGCCGCATTGCCCCCGCTGCGCGAGACCATCGCGGCGCACGGCCTCGACGCGAAGAAGCGCTTCGGCCAGCATTTCCTGCTCGACCTCAACCTGACACGCCGCATCGCCCGCGCCGCGGCGCCGCTCGGCGAAGGAACCGTGATCGAGATCGGCCCGGGGCCCGGCGGCCTAACGCGCGCGCTGCTGCTGGAAGGCGCCGGCCGTGTCGTCGCGGTCGAGGTCGATGCCCGGGCGTTCGGGCCCCTCCTCGAGTTGCAGGCAGCGGCGGACGGGCGGCTCGATCTTGTCGAAGCCGATGCCCTGAAGATCGAGCCCCGGGATCTCGGAGCGGCTCCCCTCCGGATCGTCGCCAATCTGCCCTACAACGTGTCGACCGCCCTGCTGGTGCGCTGGCTTCATGCCGCGAACGACATCGCCGACATGGTGCTGATGTTCCAGAAGGAAGTCGTCGACCGACTGGTGGCTGTGCCCCGGACGAAGGACTATGGCCGCCTCTCGGTGCTGGCCCAGCATGTCTGCGAGGTTCGCCGCCTGTTCGATGTCGCGCCGACGGCCTTCGTGCCGCCCCCGAAGGTGACGTCGGCCGTGGCGCGGCTGACGCCCCGGCCGCAAGCGGCACGTCTGGCCGATCTGAGACCGCTGGAGCGGGTTACAGCCGCCGCCTTCGGCCAGCGCCGCAAGATGCTGCGAGGCTCACTGGCGGGCATTTATAACGATCCAGTG
>CAIYWM010000290.1 GCA_903929895.1 uncultured Alphaproteobacteria bacterium | reverse complement strand
GTTGCAGTCCGGAAGCAGCTCCAAGGAGGAGGTTCTCGCCCGGGCAGACACGGCCGGCCGCCGTGCCGAGGCTCTGTTCCAGCTCGGCGTCGCAGCCCATGCCACGGATCCGTCCGCCGCCCGTTCATACTGGCAGCAGGTGGTCGAGCAGGGGGTGCCGACCCTCGTCGAGCATGCGGCGGCCCGCAATGAGCTGTCGCGTCCTGCTTCCTGACTGATCGCCCGTCACGCGAGGTTCCATGTTTTCCGTCATCATCTATGGCCGCAACGACACGCACGGCTACAACCTGCACAAGCGGGCGGCCATCAGCTTCAATGCCCTCGCCGAAGTGATGTCGGATCCGGACGACGAGATCCTGTTCGTCGACTACAACACGCCGGACGATCATCCGACGTTTCCAGAGGCGATTCACGACACGTTGACGGAGAAGGCCAAGAAGGTGCTGCGGATCCTGCGGATTCGCCCAGAGCAGCATGCGCATCTGAAGTCGAAGACCCACCTCGTGGCGCTGGAGGCCCAGTCTCGCAACGTGGCGCTGCGCCGCTCGAACCCGAGGAACCGCTGGATCCTCTATACCAACACCGACATGCTTCTGGTTTCGCGCACCGAGGGCGAATCGCTCAGCGATATCCTGGGCGCCATTCCGGACGGCTTCTACCAGATCCCGCGCTTCGAACTGCCGGAGATGCTCTGGGAGGCGGCGTTCGACCGCCGCGACCCCGCCGGCAACCTCGCCAAGTTACGCGACTGGTCGGTGCGGTATCACCTCAACCAGGTCGTCCACAATTTCATGCCCATGAAGTACGACGCCCTGGGCGACTTCCAGGCCGCCCTTCGCGAGGACATGTTCGCCATCCACGGCTTCGATGAATCGATGTTGCTGGGCTGGCATTGCGATTCGAACCTGGCCGCTCGTCTCGCCCTCTACCGGGGACGGGTCGATACGCTGATCGACAAGCTGTTTGGCTATCACTGCGATCATACCCGCGTCGCCGCCGCCAACAACAAGGGCCGGCAGACCCGGATGAACAACCAGGACCAGTACATATGGAACGTGTCGAGCCCCTATGTGCCGGCGCAGGCCGACACCTGGGGCTGGCCGGACGTCGAGATCGAGGAAGTTCGGCTGGACCGCGAGACGTCTTACCAGCGCTTCACCGCTGGTCTCGATGCCGCTCTGAAGCCGGCCACGGTGCCGTACACGTCGACCAGCCTCGAATGGTATCTCTACGACGATCTGACCTACGACATCGCCCACACCTTGCCCTTCGTTGCCGATCAGATGCTGACCTATCCACGCTCGACGTCGGTGATGCTCGTGGGAACGCGCGGCGAGTTCGTCGAGCGGTTCCTGACGAGCTGGCGTGCCATGGGGTTCACCGGCCCGGTCCTGGTGCCGAACGAATGCGAAGGGCTTCCGTCGGATCTGGAAGGTGAGGAACGAGGCGCCTTCGAAGATCTGCTGCCAAGGGCGGAGATGTTCATTTTCGAGTTCGGCCTGGCGACACAGCATGCGGATGAGCCGGTCCGGATCGGACGTCAGGCTGGACCGCTGGACGTTAAGCGCCTCCGGGTGGTGACGAAGCTCTTCAAGCAGGCGACTTCGACGGAGGCGGAAACGCGGCCCCCGGGGCGCCGGACTCCGCGCCGCTTCGTCGGCGTGAACGTGATCTACAACAAGTTCTGGCCGCTCTTCACGGACTATGTCGGCGCCAACATCAACCCGTTCTGCAGCCAGGTCCTGGCGGGATTGCCTCGGAACGATCCGAGCCTTCGCGGCAAGGTTCTTCGCTTCCGAGGACGCCGCGCACTCTGACGGATCCGTGCAGGAGATCCTGCAAGCCGACGAACGGAGCACGGTATGAAAAAGCCCGCATGAAGCGGGCTTTTTTAGTTGGGGTGAAGCCGGAAGCCGGCCCTAGCGACCCGATCCGAGATAGAGCAGGTCGGCGACTTCCTCGAACTTGTCGGCGGGAAGGGTGCG
>CAIYWM010000289.1 GCA_903929895.1 uncultured Alphaproteobacteria bacterium | reverse complement strand
TGGCCTCCTGCAGGGCCTCCTTGAAGAAGCCCTCGCGGCAGGTGTCGATCTGCGCCGGGCCGACCATGCCGGAGATGCGGCCGCTGGGATGCTTTGCCGCTTCGTCGAGTGTCGCCATCGAGGCTTCGAAGGCCTTCTCGCCGGCCTTCTCATCCCAGGCATATTCGACCGTGTGGCCGTTCTTGGTGTACCAGACGCCCTGGCGCATCATCGGGCAGACGACGGCGCGGATGCCTGTGGAGGCGAGGTCGTCTGACCAGCCGGGGCGGGCCATCGAAAGATCCGTGATGGTCGTCACGCCGCTCTTCAGGAGCTCCGAGACCGCGACCTTGGAGGAGGGGCCGGCATCCTCGGGATTGAGTCCGAACACGGTCAGGTATTCGTAGAGAGAGCTCTGGCCGAGCTTGTCGCTGCCATACTCCTCGGTGAGTCCCTTGTTGGCGGGCTCGGAGAAGGGATGGCTGTGCACATTGACGAGGCCGGGGATCGCCATCATCCCCTTGCCGTCGATGGTCGTGTCGACCGGGCCCACATAGCCCGGCCCGACATGGGCGATCTCGTTGCCCTTGAACACGAGATCGGCATTCTCGAGATAGACGTGCCGCCCCTCGGCCTCGTCCCACGCAACGATGTGGTCGAGGCCGGCGATCTTTGTCGTCTTCATTGACGTTTCGCTCCGTATGCTGGCTTGAGCTGCTTGCTATTTGTAGGCGATCCCGAGGCCCTTATAGAGGCCGCATCCGTAGTTGCCGTGCGCCTTGATGGGCTTGAGCTTGGAACCGGCCACGACGAACAGCGGCTCGTGGAACAGCGGGATCCAGACGAAGGCATCGTGAACCTTCTGCTGCACCGCCTGGTACGAGGCCGTACGCGTGGCCTCGTCGAGCGCGGTCGATCCCTTGTCGAGCAGCTCGTCCGTCTCCTTGTCCTTCCAGTTCATGCGGTTGGGAGTCGGCGCATTGGTCGACCGGAAGTAGAGGTTCATCGCATCGCCGGCGCTGACATAGGGGAAGCTCATGCCGAACGCGTCGAATTCCTGCGTCGCGAGCTTGCCCCACGCCACGGTGGAGTCGAAGAGCTGGATCTGCAGGTCGACGCCGACCTTGCGCAGGTCGCCCTGCACGGCCTCGGCGATTTCCTTGAAGGCGCCGGAGATGCCGTAGATGAGCGGTGCGAGCTTCTTGCCGTCCTTGTATCGGAAGCCGTCCGGACCCTTCTTCCAGCCGGCTTCGTCGAGAAGCTTCTCGGCTTCCTTGACGTTCTCGCCATACGCTGCCCTGTTGAGCTTCGTATTGAAGTCGAGGACGTTGGGCATGAGCATGGTCGAGGCCGGTTCGGCGAAGCCGAACGTCACAGCCTCGGTGATCGCCTTCTGGTCGACCGCGAGGTTCATCGCCTGGCGCACGCGCACGTCGTTGACCAGTTCCTTGTCGACCTTGAAGCCGATGAAGTAGGTCCAGAAGAAGTTTTCGGCCTTGGTCACCGAGAGGTTCTTGTTGGCCTGCAGTTCCTTGATCGACCAGTAGGGAACGTACTGGCTGGCATCGGCCTGGCCGGCCTGCAGCGCGGTGACGCGGGTGTTCTCCTCAGGGACCACCTTCCAGGTCACCTTGTCGACCTGCGCCTCGGAATAGTCGTAGATCGGCGGGCCCCATTTGTAGCCCTTGTGCTTGCTCAGCACCGTCGAGTCGCGCGGGGTCCAGCTTTCGAAGCAGTAGGGGCCGGTGCCGTCGAAGCCCTTGACGCCGAAGTCGGCACCGAGCTGCTTGACCTGGTCGATGTTCAGCACGGTGTGGAAGTACTG
>CAIYWM010000288.1 GCA_903929895.1 uncultured Alphaproteobacteria bacterium | reverse complement strand
CGTGGTCGAGCGCAAGAAGTACGGCCGCGCCGGCGCGCGTCGCCGCTTCCAGTTCTCGAAGCGCTAAACCCGCGCTTCCGATATCCTCGAAGGGCGCCTCAGGGCGCCCTTCTTTTTGGGGTCCTGGATTTTTGCGGAGTAGCAATTCGATGTCCGGTCTCATCGTGCCCTTCAACGGCTTCGTGCCCCAGGTCCACAGCACGGCCTTCATCGCCCCTAACGCGACGCTGATCGGCGAGGTCGAGATCGCCGCGAACTGCAGCATCTGGTTCGGCGCCGTGCTGCGCGGCGACGGGCCCGGCATCAAGATCGGCGAGAACTCCAACATCCAGGACGGCACCGTGATCCACATCGCCGCGCGCGGCGTCGGCACCGTGGTCGGCCGCAACGTGACCGTCGGTCACCTCGCGCTTCTGCACGCCTGCGAGGTTCAGGACGACGCCTTCATCGGCATGCATTCCACCGTACTCGACGAGGCGGTGGTCGAGACCGGCGCGATGGTTGCCGCGGGTGCCGTGGTCACGCCGCGCAAGATCGTGCGCAAGGGTGAACTGTGGGCCGGCAATCCCGCGGTCAAGATGCGCGACATCAACGAGAAGGATATCGAGTCCTTCCGGCGCTCGGCCGCCGCCTATGTTCGGCTCGGGCAGCGATACATGGAAGATCGTCCGAAAGCGGCGGAGTAGAGCGCGGCACGAGCGCACCCATGGCAACTCGACGTGCCCCCAGGCGTTTCAGCCGCATGAACGATCTCGTCCTGCGATCAATCGCCGTCGCTGCCGCCGTGCTCACGGCGCCCGTCGCCATTGCCGAAGAACTCTAGGGCAAGGCCCGCTGCGATCAGTTGATCAAGTATTTCGACTACTATGGGCAGAGTCGCGGTGAGGGCGTGAGCGACGGTGCTCGGAACATGACCCGGATCGGCGCCCAGAGCGATTGCGACCAGGGCGACTACCAGACAGGGATTGCCATCATGGAAACCCTTCTTCGTGAGAAGAGGATGGGTATCCCGGGGCCGAACTGGAAGTCGTTAGGCGCCTGAGCGCACCTTTACGTAACTGCCGGGGGCGTCCTCGATCGCGGGGAGCCCTGCGGTGCCGGGGACGCGGGCCGGAACCTTCGGGCCCGACAGCGCAGACAGCCACTTGTCCCAGTCGTGCCACCACGAGCCGGGGAACTCCTTGGCCCCGGCCTGCCATTCGGCGAGCGTCGGCGGGTTCTTGTCGGTCTCGTTCAGCCAGTGCTGGTACTTCTTGTTGCGCGGCGGATTGACGACGCCGGCGATATGGCCGGAGCCCGCGAGCATGAAGCGCACCGGCCCGCTGAACAGCTGGGTCGCCTTGTAGACCGATCGAACCGGCGCGATGTGGTCTTCCTTGCCGGCCTGGATGTAGACCGGAATCTGGATGTTGCGCAGGTCGATCGGCACGTTGTCGAGCACGATGCCGCCCGGTTGGCTGAGCAGGTTCTTCTGGTACATGTTGCGCAGGTAATAGCTGTGCATGGCCGCCGGCATGCGCGTGGCGTCGGCGTTCCAGAACAGGAGATCGAAGGGGAAGGGGGCCTTGCCCAACAGGTAGTTGTTCACGACAAACGACCAGATGAGATCG
>CAIYWM010000287.1 GCA_903929895.1 uncultured Alphaproteobacteria bacterium | reverse complement strand
GACGGATGGTCCTGTTTGCCTTCGCGTCGAGATAGAAAGCGCGCTCGCTGCGGTAGGTCTCGTAGCGGGCGATCTCGATGGCGCCGACGGCCGCCGCGAGGCGATCCGCGTCGATCTTGCGCTCGAACGCGCAATGAATGGCTGGGCCGCATTCATCCTCCACCGTCCGTACCGAATAGTGCCCGTGCGGCGGGAAGGTGACGATCAGATCATGAAGGGCCCGCGCCGTTTCCACGATCGGCTGGCCGCCATCGTCTGCCTGTCCAAGAACGAGGTAGGGACTTATGTCCTCCAAGGCGTTTTTATCGGTCATGCGGTGTCAACGACGTGTGCACTGCAATAGTTGCGTTGATCTTGAGGCTTGTTTGGGCGAGGCAACCCTCGGCGGCCATCGTCGTTGATCAGTCAGCACGGACCGGGCCGCGGATGTACCGGTGAGTTCGTAAGGCCCGCCCGGCACTGTCGGAGCGGGTCTTTTGCGTCGATCGCGCGACATTCGCACGCCCATGGTCTATGACTTCGGCATCTGCTCAGCTCCGGAGTCCTGCTTGTCGCGCCCTCTCATCGTTTCAAGTTTCGTCGCCTGTCTCGTGGTATCTGCCCTCCCCGCCGCCGCTCAGGACACCGTCACGGTTGGTGGCGAGAAGAAGCGGGCGTTCGGAACGCCGACGGCCTTCCAGAATGGCGACACCGCCTGCTACGTCACCCTGAAGGACGATCGCGGCGCCTCCTTCGACGAACTTGCGGATTTCGATCTCTGCACCATGGAAAAGTCTCTCAAGGGCAAGCGCTTGGCGCTGACCTACAAGACCGCGCGCGTCATGGCGGCTTCCTGTCAGGGCAATCCCGACTGCAAGAAGAGCGAGACCGTCGTCCTGATCGCGTCCGCCAAGCCTGCGCCGCTCACCGCGCCTGCGCCGCCGCCGGCGCCTGCCGCCCCGACACCGGCCAAGAGCGCACAAACCTCCTTCTGCACGCCGACCGAGACGATAGTGTTTTCGTGCCGCACCAGCCCGACGAAGCTCGTGTCGGTCTGCGCGTCGAAGGATGCCGCCCCCAACAAGGGGTACCTGCAATACCGGACCGGCAAGCCCGATTCGAGCGAGCCGCTCGACCTCACCCTGCCGGCAGCCCAGATACCGCCGCCTCAGGCGGCCAGCGGCGAAGCTTTCCCGCTTGCCGGCGGCGGCGGGACGTGGCTGCGCGTCTCGGCGAAGAACAACATCGCCTTCGTCGTCTATTCCGCGATCGGCAATTGGGGACCGCGGGGGGAGACGCGCGAGAAAGCCGGCGTCTCCGTCGAGCGCGACGGCAAGGCCGTCGCCAACCTGAAGTGCACGGGCAAGCCGCTCGGCCTGCTCGGCCCGGACTGGTTCTCGAAGGTCGGCATCACGGCCAAAGGCCAGGATTTCGACCTCCCCGACTGAAGGTAATGGCCATGTCGCGCCCCCTGAAGATCGTCACCGTCGCCCTTGCGGTCCTGCTATCCTCCATGGCGGGCGCCCACGCGCAGGAACCTTGGCGCGCCTATGAAGGGCACGAAGCGATCGAGATCCCCTTCGCCAACGGCCCGGTGTCCCTGCATCACGTGCCGGACATCTGGCTCAGTCTGAACGGCGCAAAGCCGCATCGATTCGGTATGGATACCGGGTCCACCGGCATCGTCGTCTCGGCCGAACACCTCATCCCCGGACCACGCGACGTCTCGCAGGGGCCGGGACGGCTGGTCTACAACAGCAGCGGCCGCATCCTCAGCGGCGAGCACTGGTTGACCGATGTCGTCATCCGCCGCGACGAGCAGACCCCGGTCGCCACGGCGCGCGTGCAGGTGCTGAGGGTCAGTCAGATCACCTGCCTCGAACATGCGCGCGACTGCCGGCCGGAATTCGAGCCGCGCCATGTCAGCTTCATGGGCGTCGGCTTCGATCGCGGTGCCGCGCAGGCGACGGCCGGCAACACCTCGCCGAAGAACGCCTTTGTGAGCCTGGTTTCGCTGACCTCCGGCCGGCCCGTGAGTTCGGTGCGGCCAGGCTATGTCGTCACCCGCACCGGGGTGCATCTCGGCATGACGGCCGCCCTCACCCGCCACATGGCCTTCGTGAAGCTGACGGCCAAGGCCCATCCTCCGGGCGTGCCGGATTGGAACGGCGCGCCCATGACCGTCTCGGTCGATGGCATCTCCGGCCAGGGCACGATGCTGATGGATACCGGCATCAACTACATGTTCCTCTCGCCGCCGGCCGGCACGCGCCTGGTGCGCGGCCGGCGAGCGCCCGAGGGAACACGAATCGAGCTCTTCATGCCCGATCGGCTTCGCCCGCAGCCGGCCTTCTACGAATTCAGGGTCGGGCGGCGTGGCAACCCGCTCCACCCCGAGCGGGTCGACGTGGTGCACGACTCGACCATCTTCGTGAACACCGGCCGCATGTTCCTGGAAGGTTTCGACTATCTCTACGATGCCGCCGGCGGCTATGTCGGCTACGGCTGGAACGGCCGGGTCAGTCACGAATATGGCGGAGTGACGCCCGGCACCTACGGCACGCCGTAGATAAACCAGCGAGTTCGTGTCGGGAGCCGGTGGTGTCGTTCGTCCTTGGGACAGAACGACCTCACAAGGACCCCGAAATGACGGCCACGCCTGCAAACGCCCCCGCAAACGATCGCGAACTCGTTCTTACCCGTCTGATCGACGCCCCGTGCGAGAAGGTCTATCGCTGCTGGACGGAGCCGGCGCTGCTGAAGCAGTGGTTCGCACCCAAGCCCTACGAGACGCCTGTCGTCGAGGTCGACGTGCGGCCCGGCGGCTCCAGCCTGTTCGTGATGCGTGGCCCCGACGGTCAGGACATGCCCAATCGCGGTGTCTATCTCGAAGTGGTGCCCAACGAACGCCTGGTCGCCACCGACGCCTTCACGGAGGCCTGGCAGCCCTCCGAGAAGCCGTTCATGACCCTGATCCTCACCTTCGAGAAACAGGGGGACAAGACGCTCTACACCGCGCGCGTGCGCCACTGGACGGCCGAGGATCGCGAGGCCCACGAGAAGATGGGCTTCCACACCGGTTGGGGCATCTGCACCGACCAACTCGCCGCGCTGGCTGCGACCCTCTAGTCCGGCGAGCGTTGATTGCCCGAACGCTGTAGGCTGTTCCCGTTCACGATGACAGAAGGACAGCCGCCATGCCCGCTCACGACCTCGAAGCTCTCTGGGAGGAGCATTGCCGCCACGAGTTCGAGACCCGCGACGTCGATGCGACGATGGCGACCATGGTCGCGACACCGTACGTGAACCACGTCCCGACCATGACGGGGGGGCGTGGGACACGATCAGCTCAAGCGCTTCTACAAATACCATTTCATCGGCAACAATCCCCCTGACACGGAGCTCCGCCCGGTGAGCCGCACGATCGGCGCAGACCAGATCGTCGACGAAATGGTGTTCAGCTTCACGCACACCAGTGACGTGGACTGGATGCTGCCGGGCATCGCACCGACCGGCCGCCGCGTCGAAATTCCGCTGGTTGCCATCGTCCGTTTCGTCGATGGCAAGGTCGCCCACGAGCACATCTACTGGGACCAGGCATCGGTCCTCGTGCAAGTCGGCCTGCTCGACCCGACAGGACTGCCGGTGGCCGGCATCGAAACTGCGCGCAAGGTCGTCGACAAGACGCAGCCCAGCAACGCGCTTATGGCTCGCTGGGCCTCGAGCGAAGGCAAGCCGATCTAGCCTGCGGCAGCGCGCCTCTCAGCCCCATGCCCTCCTCGCCCGGCGCTCCGAGCGCAGGGCAACCCGGCGTCGGCTCCGATACGAGCCGTCCCGCGCCGCCCGCCGGAACCCGGTGACGGTCGGAGCTACTCCACCATCATGTTGGCTTCGCGCACGATCGCCTCGTAGCGCTTGCGCTCGGCCACGATGAAGTCGGCGAACTCGGCCGGGGTGCCGGCGACCATGTCGCCGCCCTGTCCGGCGACGATGGACTTGGCGCCTTCCGTTGCGCAGGCCCTTAGGGTCTCATCGGCGATCTTCTTCACCAACTCAGGCGGCATGCCCTTGGGTCCCAGCAGCCCGTACCACGCGACCGACTCGTAGCCGGGCACGCCTGCCTCGGCGACGGTGGGCAGTTCGGGATAGTACTGGCTGCGCCTGGCCGAGCTGACGGCCAGGGCGCGCATCTTGCCGGTGGTGATCAACTCCTTGGAATTGGGCTGCGTTATCATCATGTTGACGTTGCCCGCCATCAGGTCGAGTTGCGCGGGGTTGCCACCCTTGTAGGCGACGTGGGTCAGGTTGAGCTTTGCCATGTGAGCGAACAGCGCACCGGCCAAATGCTGAGAGGAACCGTTTCCGCCCGATGCATAGGTGAGAGGCGGCGAGGCCGTCTTGGCGAGCTGGATCAGCTCCGGCAGCGTGTTCGCCTTGACCGACGGATGGACCAGAACGAGCTGCGGAAACGTCGCGAGCAGACTGATCGGCGTGAAGTCGTTTACGCCGTCATAGGGCAGCTTCTTGTAGATCAGCGGATTGATGGCGTGGCCCATCGCCACGACGCTGAGCGTGTAACCATCCCCCGGCGCCTTGGCGACGATCTCGCCCGCGACGACGCCGTTGGCGCCCG
>CAIYWM010000286.1 GCA_903929895.1 uncultured Alphaproteobacteria bacterium | reverse complement strand
CCAACGACGAGCTGAAGAACGAGCTCGGCAACCTTCGCAAGGAGGCGTTCAACCTGCGCTTCCAGAAGGCTGGGGGCCAGCTGCAGAAGACTTCCCGCGCGCGCCAGATTCGTCGCGACATCGCCCGCATCAAGACGGTGCAGGGCGAGAAGGCCGCCGGTTAAGGAGCACGAAATGCCGAAGCGTATCCTGGAAGGCGTCATCGTCAGCGACAAGATGGACAAGACCATCGTCGTGAAGGTCGAGCGTCGCGTTCAGCACCCGATCTACAAGAAGTTCATTCGCAAGTCGAAGAAGTACCACGCGCACGATGAAGCCAATGCCTGCAAGGGCAAGATCGGCGAGATCGTTCGTATCCGCGAGTGCCGCCCGTTGTCCAAGACCAAGAGCTGGGAAGTTCTGGTCGAAGGCGCCAAGGCTTAAGCGGTCGGAGCATTAACTCATGATTCAGATGCGAACCAACCTCGAGGTCGCCGATAATTCGGGCGCCCGTCGAGTCCAGTGCATCAAGGTGCTGGGCGGCTCACGCCGCAAGTACGCCAGCGTCGGCGACGTCATCGTCGTGTCGATCAAGGAAGCGATTCCGCGCGGCAAGGTGAAGAAGGGCGAGGTGCATCGCGCCGTCGTCGTCCGCACGTCGTTCGCGCTGCGCCGCCCCGATGGCAGCGCCATCCGCTTCGACCGCAACGCCGCCGTCCTCATCAGCAAGCAGGACGAGCCGATCGGCACGCGTATCTTCGGACCGGTGACGCGCGAGCTGCGCGCCAAGAAGTTCATGAAGATCATCTCGCTTGCGCCTGAGGTGCTCTAGCCATGGCAACGAAACTGAAGATCAAGAAGGGCGACCGGGTGAAGGTCATCACCGGTGGCAGCAAGGGCAAGGTGGGCGACGTCCTGCGTGTTTTCCCCAAGGAGAACCGCCTGGTCGTTTCCGGCGTGAACATGATCAAGCGTCACACCAAGCCCAGCCGTGCGGAAGCCGGCGGAATCATCGAACGCGAGGCCACGATCCACGTCTCCAACGTGGCCCTGCTGGATCCCAAATCGGATAAGCCGACGAAGGTCGGTTTCCGGTTCCTTGAAGACGGCCGCAAGGTGCGTATCGCGCGCGCCTCCGGCGAGACCATCGACCGCTAGGAGAACGGGCCATGCCCGCGCGTCTGCAAGAGCACTATATCAAGTCCGTGCGTGAAGCGCTCACGAAGGAGTTCTCCTATCAGAACCCCTTCCAGGTGCCGAAGCTCGAGAAGATCGTCATCAACATGGGCGTCGGCGAGGCGGTCAATGACCGCAAGGCCGTCGACGGCGCCGTGGCCGACCTGACGGCGATTACCGGCCAGAAGCCGGTCATCACCCGGTCGCGCAAGTCGATCGCGACGTTCAAGCTGCGTGAAGGCATGGCGATCGGCGCCAAGGTCACGCTGCGTCGCGACCGGATGTACGAGTTCATCGATCGCCTGATCAACATCGCCCTGCCGCGCGTCCGCGACTTCCGCGGCCTGAACGGCAAGTCGTTCGACGGCAATGGCAACTACGCCATGGGCCTGAAGGAGCAGATCGTGTTCCCCGAGATCGACTACGACAAGGTCGACCAGGTGCGCGGTATGGACATCATCATCTGCACGTCGGCGAAGACGGACGCGGAAGCCAGGTCGCTTCTCCGCGCTTTCGACTTCCCCTTCGTGAACTGAGGCCGGAGAATCACATGGCCAAGACGAGTTCGGTCGAGAAGAACAACCGGCGCGCAAGGATGGCGAAGCAATTCGCCGGCAAGCGCGCCAAGCTGAAGGCGATGGCCGTCGACGACAAGTTGACGCCGGAAGAGCGCTTCGGGGCCCGCCTCAAGCTGGCGGAACTGCCGCGCAACTCCTCGCCGACGCGGGTACGCAACCGCTGCGAGCTCACGGGCCGCCCGCGGGCCGTGTACCGCAAGTTCAAGCTGTCGCGCGTTGCGCTGCGTCAGCTGGCGTCGCTGGGCGCTCTGCCCGGCGTCGTGAAGTCGAGCTGGTAAACGGGGACCGTAGACCATGGCGATGACAGATCCCGTCGGCGATTTGCTGACCCGCATCCGCAACGGCCAGTCGGCGCGCCTCGAGAGCGTGACGGCTCCGGCTTCGCGGCTTCGGTCGAGTGTTCTCGATGTGCTCCAGCGCGAAGGCTACATTCGCGGCTGGTTCGAGGAGGAGCTGCGCCCCGGCGTTCGGGAGCTCCGCATCGAGTTGAAGTACGACAACGGCCGTCCGGTCATCAAGGAGATCAAGCGCGTCTCCACCCCGGGCCGTCGTGTCTACTCCAAGATCCGCGAGCTGCCGCGCCACTTCAACGGGCTG
>CAIYWM010000285.1 GCA_903929895.1 uncultured Alphaproteobacteria bacterium | reverse complement strand
GTCGGCCTTCTCGAACAGCGTCACCGAATGGCCGGCGCGCGCGAGTTGCTGGGCGCAGGAGAGACCCGCCGGGCCCGAGCCCACGACGGCGACGCGCTTGCCCGTCTTGTGCGCGGGCACCAGCGGCTGGATCCAGCCCTCTTCCCAGCCACGATCGACGATCGCGCATTCGATCGACTTGATGGTCACCGGGTTGTCGTCGATGTTCAGCGTGCACGAGGCCTCGCAGGGCGCGGGGCAGATGCGGCCGGTGAACTCCGGGAAGTTGTTGGTCGACTGCAGGACCTCGAGCGCATCCTTCCAGCGGTCGCGGCGCACCAACTCGTTGAACTGCGGGATGATGTTATTGACCGGGCATCCGTTGTGACAATACGGGATGCCGCAATCCATGCAGCGTGCGCCCTGCCGCGACACCTCGGCCGACGGCATCGGCAGGACGAATTCCTTGTAATTCTTCAGGCGCTGCTCGACCGGTTCGTAGGACCGGTCCTTGCGCTCGATCTCGAGGAAGCCCGTGGTTAGGCCCATCTTAGTAACTCCAGCTCAAATTCTTTGCAGATCCCTGGAAGGGCTCGGGATGACGGCCAGGGGCCGTCACTCCGCCGCGACGGCCTTCGCCGCCGCCCGCTCGCGCGCCCGAAGGAGCGCCTGCTTGTAGTCGCGCGGCATCACCTTCACGAAGCTCTGCAGCGCATTGTCCCAATCCTCCAGGAGCGCCCGCGCCTGCACGCTGCCGGTATGGAGGTGATGACGCTCGACCAGAATGCGCAGGCGTTCGGCATCGAAGTGCAGCACGTCGCCCATCCCGTTGTCCTCGACGTCGGTCGCGCGCTGGCGCGGACGACCGGCCTCGTCGCCGTCGGTCGAGGCCGGACCGACCTTCTCCAGATCGACCATCGACGGGTTGCACAGCTCTGTGAAGCGGGCCCTCGGATCGTAGACGTAGGCGACGCCACCGGACATGCCGGCCGCGAAGTTGCGCCCGGTATCGCCCAGCACGACCACCACGCCGCCCGTCATGTACTCGCAGCCATGGTCGCCCGTGCCCTCGACGACGCAGACCGCGCCCGAGTTGCGCACGGCGAAGCGCTCGCCGGCGACGCCCTCGAAATAGGCCTCGCCCGCGATCGCGCCGTAGAGGACCGTGTTGCCGACGATGATGTTGCGCGTCGGGTCGCGGCGCACGCCCGCGGGCTGGCGCACGACGATGCGCCCGCCGGACAGGCCCTTGCCGACATAGTCGTTGCCGTCGCCGGAGAGCTCGAGCGACACGCCGCGCGCCAGGAAGGCACCGAAGCTCTGGCCGGCGGTTCCGGTCAGACGCACGGAGATCGTGTCCTCCGGCAGCCCGGCATGGCCGTAGCGCCGCGCGACGTCGCCCGACAGCATGGCGCCGACGGTGCGGTTGATGTTGCGGACAGTGCCGGTGATGCGGACCGCTTCGCCCTTTTCCAGCGCGGGCTGGGCCTGGACGATCAGGTCCTGGTCCATCGCCTTGTCGAGGTGATGGTCCTGCGTCTCGACGTTGCGGATCGCGACGCCGGCCTTAGGCTGCTCCTGATACAGCAGGCGGGTCAGGTCGACGCCCTTCGCCTTCCAGTGGTTCAGCGCCTTTCGCATGTCCAGGCGATCGACGCGGCCCACCATTTCGTCGAAGTTGCGGAAGCCCAGCTTCGCCATGATCTGGCGGACTTCCTCGGCGAGGAAGAAGAAGAAGTTGATCACGTGTTCCGGCTGGCCGGTGAAGCGGGCGCGCAGGACGGGGTCCTGGGTCGCGACGCCGACCGGGCAGGTGTTCAGGTGGCACTTCCGCATCATGATGCAGCCAGCCGCGATCAGCGGGGCGGTCGCGAAGCCGAACTCATCGGCGCCCAGCAGCGCGCCGATCACGATGTCGCGGCCGGTGCGGAAGCCGCCATCGACCTGCACCGCGATCCGCCCGCGCAGCCCGTTGCGTACCAGGGTCTGCTGGGTCTCGGCCAGGCCGATTTCCCAGGGGGAGCCTGCATGGGTCAGCGAGGTCAGCGGGCTGGCGCCCGTGCCGCCTTCGTAGCCAGCGATCGTCACATGATCCGCGCGCGCCTTGGAGACACCCGCCGCGACCGTGCCGACGCCGACTTCCGAGACCAGCTTCACCGAGATGCGGGCCCTGGGATTGGCGTTCTTCAGGTCATGGATGAGCTGAGCCAGATCCTCGATCGAATAGATGTCGTGATGCGGCGGCGGAGAGATCAGGCCGACGCCGGGCGTGGAGTGCCGGACGCGGGCGATGTTCTTGTCCACCTTGTGGCCAGGCAGCTGTCCGCCTTCACCGGGCTTGGCGCCCTGGGCCAT
>CAIYWM010000284.1 GCA_903929895.1 uncultured Alphaproteobacteria bacterium | reverse complement strand
GTCTCAGAGGTCGGCGCCGGCTCGGACGTCGCCTCGATCAAGACGACGGCGCGTAGGGTCGGCGGCGACTGGGTGATCAACGGCGGCAAGATGTGGACGACCAACGGCACGCAGGCCGACTGGATGTGCCTGCTCGCCAGCACCGGCGAAGGCCCGACGCACAAGAACAAGTCGCTAATCTGCCTGCCGATGAAGACCAAGGGTGTCGAGGTGGTGAAGCAGCTCGACAAGCTTGGCATGCGCTCCTCGGACACCGCGCAGATCTTCCTCGACGAGGTGAAGGTGCCGGTGCGGAACCTGATCGGCCAGGAGGGCATGGGTTTCATCTACCAGATGCAGCAGTTCCAGGAGGAGCGGCTGTGGGGGGCGATCAGCGCCGTCGTCGGCATGGAGCGGCTGATCGACCAGACGATCGAATACACGCGCGAGCGCAAGGTGTTCGGCCGGCCGCTGCTCGACAACCAGGTGATCCATTTCAAGCTGGCCGAGCTGCGCACCGAGATCGAGCTGGTGCGCTCGCTCTGCTACCGGGCCTGCGAGGAGTATCTCGAGGGCGCCGACGTCACGATGCTGGCCTCGATGGCCAAGCTGAAGGCCGGCCGCATGGTGCGCCTGGTGACCGACGGCTGCCTGCAATACTGGGGCGGCGCCGGCTATCTCTGGGAATCGCCGACCGCGCGCGCCTTCCGCGACTCGCGCCTCGCCTCGATCGGCGGCGGCGCCGACGAGGTGATGCTGCAGATCATCTCCAAGCACATGGGCACGCTGCCGCGCTTGGAAAGCCGGTAATGAAAAAGACGGTGTCATCCCGAGCGCAGCGAGGGATCCTTAGCGACACCGATCAAGGATCCCTCGCTACGCTCGGGATGACACGGAGCTTGAGTCATGACTGAATTCGCCAACAAGTACGAAGCCCTCATCCTTCGCCGTGAGCGGTCGCGTCTCTACGTGACGCTCAACCGGCCGGAAGTGAAGAACGCGCTCAACCCGACGCTGATCGAGGAACTTAAGTCGGTGTTCGGCATCCTGCGCGACCGTCGCGACATCAAGGTTGTGATCCTGCGCGGTGCGGGCGGCACCTTCTGCGCCGGCGCAGACCTTAAGAACATGGAGCAGAGCTTCACCGACAAGCCCAAGCCCGGCGAGAAGGATCCGATCGCCGTCTGGAACCGCCAGTTCGGCGCCTTCCTCGAGATGCTGAACGGCACCCCGCAGGTGGTCGTGGCGGCGGTCGAGGGCTACGCCATTGCCGGCGGCTTCGGCATCCTGTGCGTCTCCGACGTGGCGATCTGTACCGAGGGCGCGGGCTTCGCCATGAGCGAGACGGCCATCGGCATCGTGCCGGCCCAGATCGCGCCCTTCGTCGCCCAGCGCATCGGCGTGCCGCAGACGCGGCACCTGGCGCTCACGGCGGCGCGCTTCAAGGGGCCCGAAGCGCTGCGGCTCGGCATCGCGCATTATCTGGTAGCCGATTCCGCCGCGCTCGACGCCAAGCTCGAGGAGGTGCTGAAGCAGATCGACAAATGCGCACCCATCGCCAACGCGCTCACCAAGCAGGTGGTGATGAAGGTCGGCACCGAGCCGCTGTCCGCGGTTCTCGACTTCGCCGCTGAGAAATTCGCCGAGGCGCGGCGCGGGCCGGAGGCCGGTGAAGGCCTGCGCGCCTTTGCCGAGAAGCGGCCGCCGCGCTGGGCTGTCGAGTAATGAACTTCAGCAAAGTCCTGGTCGCCAATCGTGGCGAGATTGCCTGGCGGGTGATGCGGACCGCCAAGGCGATGGGCTACCGCACGGTCGCCGTCTATTCCGACGCCGACAGGGACGCGCCGCACGTCTCTTTCGCCGACGAGGCGGAGCGCATCGGCCCGCCGCCCGTGGGCGAAAGCTATCTCAGCATTGATCGCATCCTGGAGGCCGCGCACAGCAGCGGCGCCGACGCGCTACATCCCGGGTACGGCTTCCTGTCGGAGAACGAGGCGTTCGCCGCAGCCTGCGAGAAAGCCGGTCTCACCTTCATCGGCCCGCCACCCGCCGCCATCGCCGCGATGGGCAACAAGGCCGCCGCCAAGCGGCGCATGATCGAGGCCGGTTTGCCCTGCGTGCCGGGCTACCAGGGCGCCGACCAGAGCGACGCCAACCTCGAAGCCGAAGCACGCAAGATCGGCCTGCCGGTCATGGTCAAGGCCGCGGCCGGCGGCGGTGGGCGCGGCATGCGTCTCGTCGAACGCGACGCCGACCTCGTGGAAGCGATCCGCACCGCGCGCACCGAGGCGGAAAGCGCTTTCGGCTCGGGCGAGCTGATCCTCGAGAAGGCCGTCGTGGATGCGCGGCATGTCGAGATCCAGGTCTTTGCCGACGCCCACGGCAACGTCATTCATCTCGGTGAGCGCGACTGCTCGGTGCAGCGCCGCCATCAGAAGGTGATCGAGGAAGCGCCCTCGCCCGCCGTCGATGCCACGCTGCGCGACCGCATGGGTGCCGCCGCCGTAGCCGCTGCCAGAACGATCGGCTATCGCGGCGCCGGCACGGTCGAGTTCCTCCTGGGCGCCGACGGCGCCTTCTACTTCCTAGAGATGAATACCCGCCTTCAGGTCGAGCATCCGGTGACCGAGGCGATCACCGGCCTCGACCTGGTCGAATGGCAGCTCCGCGTCGCCCGCGGCGAGCACCTGCCGCTGCGCCAGGAGCAGGTGACGTTCGCCGGCCACGCCATCGAGGTGCGCCTGTACGCCGAGGACGCCTATGCAGGCTTCCTGCCGCAAGCCGGCCGCATCGACGTGTGGCGTCCGGCCGCCGGTCCCGGCGTTCGTATCGACCACGGCATGAAGGACGGTCTGGCGATCTCGCCCTACTACGACCCGATGATCGCCAAGGTGATCGCCCACGGCGCGACGCGCGAGGAAGCTCGCGTGCGGCTGGTGCGCGCCCTTGCAGAGACCGTCGTGCTCGGACCGACGACCAACCGGCATTTCCTGATCCGTCTTCTGGAGCATCCGGACTTCGCAGCCGGCGAAGCCACGACGGCCTTCCTCACCAAGCACGAGTTCCCCGCACCGGCGATCACCGATGCCCATTGGACCGCCGCGGCGAGCCTGCTGTGGCAGGCCTCGGCGCAGAAGTATCCGCCGTCGATGCGCGGCTGGCGCAATTCCAATCCCGAGCCGACGCCCATTCGCCTCTCGGCCGCCGGCAGCGAGCGCCTGATGCAGGTCCGCGACCCTGATCCGGTCGAGGTGCCGTTCCATATCGACGGCAACGACATCGTGCTCGACATCGATGCGTTCACCGTCCGGTTCACAGACAAGACCTACGCCCCGCCCGAGACGGCAGCGGCCGGCAGCGACGGCAAGCTGCGCGCGCCGATGGACGGCCGCATCGTCGCCATCAAGGTGGCCGCGGGCGACAAGGTCAGCCGCGGCCAGACGCTGATCGTGCTGGAGGCCATGAAGATCCAGCATCAGCTCAAAGCGGCGCTCGACGCGAAGATCGAGGCGATCTCGGTCCAGGAGGGCCAGCAGGTCTCGAACCGGACTGTCTTGGTGACGATGGAGCCAGACGCCGCTTAGCGCTAGTCTCCTCCCAACAAGAGAAATTCAGGGAGGATTTACCATGCTGCGTAGAGTTGCCCTTGCCCTGCTGGCGGTCGCGGCGGCCGGGCCCGCCTTCGGCCAGGCCTATCCTGCCAAGCCCATCAACCTCATCGTGCCGTTCGCGGCCGGCGGTCCGACCGATGTGATGGCGCGTATCGTCGGCGAGCGCATGGCCAAGGAACTGGGCCAGCAGTTCGTCATCGACAACGTCACCGGCGCGGCCGGATCGATCGCCATGGGCAAGCTCGCCCGCGCCACGCCAGACGGCTACACGATCGGGATCGGCCATCTCGGCACCAACGTGGTGAACGGCGCGATCTACAAGAACCTGAACTACGACCTGATCAACGACCTCGAGCCGATCGCGCTCCTGCCGTCCAACCCGCTGCTGGTCGTGACCTCGAACCAGGTGCCGGCCAAGGACCTCAAGGAGCTGGTGGCCTACCTCAAGGCCAACGCCGACAAGATCTCGGGCGGGACGGCCGGTATGGGCTCGGGCTCGCATATCGGCGCGCTGGCCTTCTTCGCCGTGACGGGGACCAACTACCAGCTCGTGCCCTATCGCGGCACCGGCCCGGCGGTACAGGACCTGATCGCCAACCAGATCCAGATCATGATCGACCAGTCGTCGAACTCGCTGCCGCACATCCGCTCAGGCAAGCTCAGGGTCTACGCTGTCGCCGCGAAGCAGCGCACCGCTGCGGCACCGGAGATCCCGACGACCGCCGAAGCCGGCTTCCCCGGCATCGAGGTCGCGATCTGGCACGGCCTGTGGGCGCCCAAGGGCACGCCCAAGGAGATCATCGGCAAGCTCAACGCTGCCGCCGTCAGGGCCCTGCAGGACCCGGAGGTCCGCAGCAAGCTCGAGAATCTCGGGCAGGACATTCCGACACCCGAACAGATGAAGTCGGATGCGTTCGGCGCCTACCAGAAGGCGGAGTTCGCCAAATGGAAGCCGATCATCGACAAGGCCGGCGTGAAGGTGGAGTGACGACTGCCGCGCAAAGGTGCTTCACTGCGCTCAGGATGACAATGTTGTTGAGGTCAGCGCACTGCGCCAATGAATAAGAAGGTGTCATCCTGAGCGCAGCGAAGGACCCTTCTCTTTCTTTCGGTCACGCTCAGGCAAACCCCGGCGGCATCGGGCACGGCGGCAGGAGCTTCTCCAGCACCTTCGCGACGCCGAGCAGCTTCGCTTCGCCCCAGCGCTTGCCGGTGAGTTGCAGGCCGATCGGCAGACCCTCCTTCGAGAAGCCGCAGGGCAGGACGATCGACGGTTGGCCCGTCAGGTTGGCCAGAAAGTTGTAGGCTGTGCCGGCGAAGAAATAGGGATGGTCTACGCCATCGATGCGCAGCGGCAGTTTCTGCGATTGCCGGACGAAGGCCGCATCCGGCATCACCGGCATCAGCCAGGCGTCGTAGTCGTCGAGGAAGGTCTCGCACTGACGCACGATGCGGTCCCGCCGGTCGAGAACAGCGAAGAACTGGGCCATGCTGAGACGCGCCGCGCGAGCGACCGATCGCCTCGTCGGATCGGGTGACTCCAGCCTGTCGAAAAGCCGCTCGCGCTCGGCGAGCGTCTTCTCGCTCTGGATCATGTACTGGAACAGATCGGACCAGTCGTCCCAGCCCTGCTGCCAGTCCAACCCGTCGGGCCCGGCATACTTCACCTTGGCACCGGCTTTCGACAGCAGCTTCGCGGTCGCCTCGACGACCGAAGCCGTAGCGGCCGAAATCTCGACCAGGGGATTGCTGCTCAGGACGGCAATGCGCAGCCCCTTGGCCGTAAGCTTGGGCGTCGGTCCGAGCGGCACGGGCGCCGCCTCGGTCTCGTAGCCGTCCGGTCCGGCGATGATGCGCAGCGCGACCTCGAGATCGTCGACCGAGCGCGCCAGCGGGCCGAACGTGCCCATATAGCGGGTGCTCCGCGTCGCGCCCGGAAGGTCCGGCACATGGCCGCGGCTCGGAACCCGCCACTCGGTCGGCTTCAGAGAGAAGATGCCGTTGAAGTGCGCGGGATTGCGCACCGAACCGCCAATGTCGCTGCCCAGTTCCAGAGGCGACAGGCGGGCCGCCACCGCGACGCCGCCCCCGCCCGTGGAGCCGCCCGGCGTCCTGGTTTCGTCCCAGGGATTGAGCGTCGTGCCGAAGATCGGGCTGCCCGTCTGAAAGTCTGCGCAGAGTTCGGGCACATTGGTCTTGCCCAGGATGACGGCACCCGCCGCCCGCAACCGCGCGACGATGCTCGCATCTTCCCGGGCAACGTTGTCCGCGAGCGGCGGATGACTGGACGTGGTCTTCAAGCCGGCGACGTCGAACGCTTCCTTGATCGTGATTGGCACGCCGTGCAGCGCGGGCAGGTCCTTCCCTTTGCCTCGCGCACGATCGGCGGCGCGAGCGGCTTTCAGGGCGCCCGCCTCGTCGACCAACACCAGAGCCTTGAGGGGCCCGTTCACGCGCGCGATCCGATCGAGATGCGCCTTGGTCGCCTCGACCGAACTCAACCGTCCGTTTCGTATGGCGCGTGCAAGTCGCGTCGCCGTTTCGAAGCACGGATTCATGCATGCCTCCCTTGAGTGCCGCGACACTAGCCGCCGCTGCCCCCGCCCGGCTATAGAGCCCGAAGATTTCTTGGGGACGACATGAGCTTGGCTAGCAAAACCCTTTTCGTGACCGGCGGAAGCCGAGGCATCGGACTGGCCATCGCGCTGAGGGCCGCACGCGACGGCGCCAACATCGCCATTGCCGCGAAGACTGTGAAGCCCGACCCGCGCCTGCCCGGCACGATCTTCACCGCGGCGGAGGAGATCGAGAAGGCCGGTGGCAAGGCGCTGCCGCTCGCCTGCGACATCCGCGACGAGCAGAGCGTGGACAAGGCCGTGGCCGAGACCGTCGCCAAGTTCGGCGGCATCGACATCCTGGTGAACAATGCCAGCGCCATCAGCCTGACCGGCACGCTCGCCACGCCGATGAAGCGCTACGACCTGATGCACCAGATCAATGCGCGCGGCACCTTCATGGTCTCGCAGAAGTGCATCCCGCACCTGCTGAAGGCCGCCAACCCGCACGTCCTGAACCTGTCGCCGCCGCTCGACTTCGACGTGAAGTGGTTCGCCAATCACGCCGCCTATACGCTGGCCAAGTACGGCATGTCGGTCTTCGCCTGGTCGATGGCCGAGGAATTCCGGGACAAGGGGGTCGCCTTCAACTGCCTGTGGCCGCGCACCGCCATCGCCACCGCCGCGATCCAGAACATCCTGGGCGGCCACGAAGGCATGAAGCAGTGCCGCAAGCCCGAGATCATGGCCGATGCCGCCCACGCGATCTTCAGCCGACCGGCGCGGGTGTGCACCGGCAACTTCTTCATTGATGACGAGGTGCTTGCGGCCGAGGGCGTCACCGACTTCGACCAGTACGCCGTCTCGCCCGGCACGCCCCTGATGCGCGACTTCTTCGTGCCTACCCCGGGTGCGCGTACCGTCGTCGGAAAGGCCTAGCGCGTGGCGACGTTCCTGCTGGTCCATGGGGCGTGCACCGGCGGCTGGTGCTGGGAAAAGGTGGTACCCTTGCTGGAAGCGGCCGGGCACAAGGTCTGTGCGCCCGATCTGCCCGGTCTCGGCAACGACCAGACGCCGCCGGCCAACGTCACTCTCGCCGACAATGTCGAGAAGCTGGCGCGCCTCCTAGACAAGATGGAGGAGCAGGTCATCCTGGTCGGCCATTCGCTGGGCGGCGTCACGATCAGCCAGCTCGCGGAGGCGCGGCGGCGCAAGATCAAGGCGCTGGTCTATCTCTGCGCGCTGCTCCCGACGTCGGGCAAGAGCGGCAGGGACATGACCGCACTCGAACCGGACGCCATGTTCCGGCTGTCGCGACAGGTCAGCCCCGACGGCAAGACCTACACCTTTGCGCGCGACAAGCTGCCGAGCCTGTTCTACGCCGACGTCTCGCCCGAGGATCGCTACAGGGCGATGGAGCGGCTGCGGCCGCAGCCGCTTGCCATCTCGACGACGCCGGTGACGCTGACCGAGGAGCGCTTCGGCTCCGTGCCACGCTGGTACATCGAGTGCGTCCACGACAACGCCATCCGCATCGCCCTGCAGCGGACGATGGCGAAGGAGACCCCCTGCAAGGTGCTGCGGCTGGAGAGCGGCCACTCGCCGTTCTTCAGCAACCCGGAAGAACTCGTCGAGCATCTGGAGATGATTGCGGCGGCGCGTTCAGACGCGCCGGCGGGCGGCAGCGCCTTCTGAGGCGCGAGAGCCCGCACGGTTCCAGTTGCGCACCTATTCGAAGAAAGCGAACGCCCGCGCCTCAATGCTCTGCCTCGGCCGTGGATTGGCCGGGGACGTCGGATCGTCGAAGGCCGAATGCAGCGAGAAGCGCGCACGGCCGTCCTTCAGCGAGTCGTAGCACTTGATCAGGATCGCCTCGTCCCGCGTCATCTTTGGAAAATAGAACCAGCGGTGATCGGCGTTATAAACGCCCTGGTAGATCTCGCCGGTACGATCGGCATAGACCAGATCGCAGACCGCGAGATCGCGCGGCGCAATGCTCTCGGAATCGACGAAGCCGAGCGGCGCCATCTCGACCGGTTCGTGATCGATGCTGCGCCAGACATTGTACTCCGCGAAGCGCTTCTGGAGACGCCGTTCGGCCTCTTGCGGCGAGAGCAGGTCACGCACCCGCTGCGGGCCCGACTTTTCGGTGTAGTCGTTGTGCACGCTGCGCACAGGCGTCCGGAGGCCACGCTCGACGGCGCGATCGGCGGTGCGCACCGTATGGTCGAACACCACCACCTTCGATGCGCCGGTCTCGCGCTTGATCAGCGCCTCGACCTCGGCGTGGTACTTCGTGCGGACTTGCTCCTCGTCGTAGAAGTCGCGCACGTCGGTATCGTGCTGCGTCAGGATGAAGGCCTGGCGGTCGAGCGAGAGGTCGCGCGCAATCGGACGGGCATCGTGGATACGCACCGTGAAGTCGCGGTAGTTGCCGTCCCGGCGCGGCAGGCCGGTGCCGTGCGGCGGATTGTAGGTGACCGGCTTGATGCTGAGATCGGCGAGGTAGTTCACCGGCGCATCGACCCACCCGGCAAGCGGCGGCCGCGTGGCAGCGGATTCGGCGGTTCGAACATCGACCATGGTTTCACCCGTGACTTGCGTTTGCTCCCCTTAGGTCGTGTGGCTTTAGCCGCTTGCCACCCCTCGGGCTCACGAGAAGAATTCATGGGGTCATGTCGGTTCAGGCCGCGAGTTCGAGAATCTCCATGACCTGATCCGGCCCGTTGATGGGCCGCGGATTGTTCAGCACCGCCCGGTCGTGCATCGATTTCTCGGCGATCTCGCGGAAACGGTCGCGGCCGACGCCGACTTCGGAGAGCCGTCCCGGCAGGCCAAGCAACTTCACCAACCCTTCCACGAGATCTCCCGCCGCCGCATCCGGCTTGCCGAACGCCTCGCCCACCCGCTTCTGGCGCTCCGCGTTGGCCGGCAGGTTCCAGCGCAGCACCGACGGCAGCATCACGCAGGACGTATGGCCGTGCGGTACATGGCAGGCAGCGCCCAGGACATGGCCGATCCCGTGGCTCGCGCCCACGCCGACGCCAGAGGTGCCGGCGCCGATCGACAGCCACATGCCGAACTGCAGGTCGAGCCGCGTCGCCATGTCGTCCGGATTGGCCTTGTGCGCCGGCAGGGCGCGGGCGAGCAGCTTCAGCGCTTCGGTGGCGGTGCCCAGCACGAAGGGATGCGCCTGCTGCGAGCAGAGACGCTCGACGGCATGGTCGACGGCCTTCAGGCCGGTCGAGAGCATCAGGTCCATCGGTGTCGCCAGGGTGGCGGCGGGATCGAGCACGATGACCCGCGGCACGATCAGGCGATGGCCGAAGCTCTCCTTGATGCCCTTGCGAGGATCGGAGATGCCGGCGTAGGCATTGAACTCGGCGGCCGACAGGGTCGTCGGCACGGCGATCATACGGATCGCGTCGGCCGGCGGCCGGATGGCCTCGGACGGGGGCGCGGCGCCTTCCTTCGGCTTGCCGGCCCGATAGGGATCAAGCTCGTCGACCGTGGTCACGTTCTGCCACAGCGCGATCAGGATGGTCTTGGTGGCATCGATCACCGAGCCGCCGCCCACCGCCACGATCAGGTCGGCGCCGGCCGCGCGCGCCATCGCGGCGCCCTCGACGACGCAGGGTCGCGGCGAATGCGCGGTGATCCCGGCATAGGTGCCGGCGTGCAGGTCGCCGAGACCGTCGACTACCGACGCC
>CAIYWM010000283.1 GCA_903929895.1 uncultured Alphaproteobacteria bacterium | reverse complement strand
TCTGTTTTTCCCGAACGATCGCGTCTTCGATCTGCTGATACTCTTCGGCATAGACCAGGGTGTTCACGCGATACTGCCGCGTGAAGGCACTACCCATGCCGGCGCGATGCTCAGCCACTCGTTTTCCCAAGTCATTCGTGACGCCGACATACATCACGTTTCGCGTCACGTTCGTCAGGATGTAGACGCAGTAGGTGTACATCGGCTGCCAAAGGTCCCTCGCTACGCTCGGGATGACAACTTTTTCGCAACAAATAGTATGCGTCAACAGCCCAAGATTGTCATGCCGAGCGTAGCGAGGGACCCTTGTTCCTATGCCGCCACCAACGCCACGGCCTTCGCCAGCGGCACGGGCGCGTCATCGAGGAGGAGGTTGATCGCTTCTTCTTCCCAGCCCTGCTCGCCCAGCGACAGCGGGTCCTGCGGGGCGAGGCGGTGCTCGATGACGAGGCGTGACAGGAGCAGGCGGCGGGCGTCGCCGCCTTCGGCGCCCAGGGTCGCGCCTTCCCAGGCCAGCAGCGCCGCCGTCGTGGCGTGATAGAGGGCCCCAGCGGCGAGACGGGAGCGCTTTTCCTGTTTGGGATCGGCGGCAACCGCCTCGACGAAGCGTTCGACCCGGTCGAGCGTGGCGCCCAGCAGGCCCTTGTACTGGCCGGGCAGGGCGCCGCTCGGTTCGTACTTTGCCTTGAGCGCAGCGGACAGCGTCTTGTGGCCGCCCGACTTGCCGACGGCGCGCTGTACCACGTCGAGCGCGTTGATGCTGGAGGTGCCCTCCCAGATCGTGCCGATCTGTGCGTCGCGCACCAGTCGTGCCGTCACCCATTCCTCGATGTAACCGATGCCGCCGCGGACCTCGAGGGCGGCGCTGGCGACCGGGATGTTGTCGCGGCAGGCGCGGAACTTGTAGACCGGCGTCAGGATGCGCAGCAGGTTCGCCGCCTCCTTGTCGCCCCCCTTACCATTATAACCTTCCGCTCGGCCCATCGCGTCGGCGGAGAAGGCGAACATCGACAGCGCCTGTTCGGTCGGCAGCATGATCTTCATGAGCTGCCGGCGCAGCAGCGGATATTCCGAGGTGGGTTTGCCGAAAGCGCGTCGGCCTCGGGCGGCGGCCAGCGCCTCGTTGAGGCAGCGGCGCATCATCGATGCGGCACGCACGCCATGGCTCAGCCGCGACAGGTTGACCTGGCTCATCATCTGCTTGAAGCCATGGTTCACGTCGCCGACCAGATAGGCGGTGGCGCCGTCGAGCACGATCTCACCCGACGCCATGGAGCGCGTGCCGAGCTTGTCCTTCAGCCGCACGATCCGGTAGCTGTTGCGGGAGCCGTCCTCGAGGCGCCGCGGCAGGGCGAACATGGCGAGACCCCGGGTACCCGCCGCCGCGCCGCGCGGGCGGGCGAGGATCAGCGCCAGGTCGGCATCGGCATGGCTGCAGAACCACTTCTGGCCGTAGATCTTCCAGCGCTCGATCCCGTCGGCGCCGACGCCGATGCGCTCGGCCTCGGTCTCCAGCGCGCCGACGTCGGAGCCGCCGGCCTTCTCCGTCATCAGCTGCGCGCCCTTCATCATGCGGGCCGGGTCCTGGCTCAGCAGCCGGTCCATCAGGAGGTGCTTCAGCTCGGGCGAGGCGTGCGTCTTCATGGTGAAGTTCGACGTGTCCGACATCGAGACCGGGCACATCAGGCCGAATTCGCCCTGCACGAAGAGATAGGTGAAGGCGTACTTCACCAGCGGGTGTGCCGGCTCCGTCAGGCCGAGCACGCCGGCGCGATGGCTCATCGCGTGCAGGCCGAATTCCTCGTAGGCGATCTTCTCCATCTCGCGATAGGCGGGATGGTAGTCGATCCAGTCCTCGTCGCGGCCGAACCGGTCGCGCGGCTGCAGCACCGGCGGATGCTTGTCTGCGATCATTGCCAGTTCGTCGAGGCGGCCGCCGGCCAGTTCGCCCAGCCGCTC
>CAIYWM010000282.1 GCA_903929895.1 uncultured Alphaproteobacteria bacterium | reverse complement strand
GTCGACGGCTGCGGACCGGTGCGCGGCAGCGGCTGCCGGGCGGCCCCGCTGGCCATGGCCTCGGCGCGCGCCGAGACGATACGCAGGCTCTCCAGCGCACTTTCGGCCGCGATGTCGAGACGCTGGGCCGGCAGGCGGCCGCGGCCTTCCTTCAGGAGGCGCTGCACGCCCTTGATGGTGTAGCCGTCTTCATAGAGCAGCGTCCGGATACGCCGCAGGAGGTCGATATCCTCCGGCCGGTAATAGCGACGGCCGCCACCCCGCTTCAGCGGACGGACCTGGGTGAACTTGCTCTCCCAGAAACGCAGAACGTGCTGCGGCACGTCGAGCTCGGTCGCGACCTCGCTGATCGTCCGAAAAGCCTGCGCCGATTTCTCAACCCGCCTTTCGACGGTCTGAACAGAAACGGCCATCTATTTCCCCTCGTGTCCCCATCAGCCCTTGTTCTCGCCGGGCGCCCCGTTGATCAGTGATTTCAGGACATTCGACGCTCGAAAGACGAGGACTCGCCGCGGCAGGATGGGAACTTCCTGCCCGGTTTTAGGGTTGCGGCCGACTCTTTGCCCCTTGTCGCGAACCGTGAAACTCCCGAACGAGGAGATCTTCACCGATTCGCCGCGCGCCAACGCTTCCACCACCTCGGAGAGAATCGTCTCCACGAGATCGCTGGATTCATTGCGAGACAGGCCCACTTCCTGGAACACTGACTCGCTGAGATCGGCGCGCGTGATAGTCCGGCCGTCCACTCCGGTACCTCTTCTTCCCCCAGTTAATCCTTACTCTAAGGTGGGAAAGCGGTCAATATCAGTGGGATAGCGGCTGGACTTGAATCGCCGCCTGTTCACGTTCCGTTGGCTATAATTCTCGCATTACCAGCGAACGAGGCTCGCGCCCCAGGATAGACCGCCGCCGATCCCCTCGAGCAGCAGCAGGTCGCCCTTCTTTATGCGGCCGTCCTTGACCGCGACGTCGAGGGCCAGCGGAATCGACGCCGCGGAGGTGTTCGCGTGCTTGTCGACGGTCACCACGACCCGCTCCGGCGGCAGGCCGAGCTTGCGGCCCGTGCCGTCGATGATGCGCTTGTTGGCCTGGTGCGGAACTAGCCAGTCGATGTCCTTGGCCTCGAGACCCGCCTTTTCCAGCACCTCGCCCACGACGGCGGCCATGTTGACCACGGCGTGCTTGAAGACCTCCTTGCCTTCCATGCGGAGGAAGCCGGTGGTGCGGGTCGAGGACGGCCCACCATCAACATAGAGAATATCGTGATGGCGGCCGTCGGAATGCAGCGCGTTGGCGAGAATGCCCCGGTCGCTCGAAGTGCCGTTACCCTGCTCGCCCCTGAGCACGATGGCGCCGGCACCGTCGCCGAACAGCACGCAGGTGCCGCGATCATCCCAGTCGAGGATACGCGAGAAGGTCTCCGCACCGATCACCAGGGCGGTCGAGGCGAGGCCATTCTTGATAAGGCTGTCGGCCACCGAGACGCCGTAGACGAAGCCCGCGCACACCGCCTGGACGTCGAACGCCGCACCCTTGGTCATGCCGAGGGCGGCCTGCACGCGCGTCGCGGTGGCGGGAAACGTCTGGTCCGGCGTCGCCGTCGCGAGGACGATCAGATCGAGGTCGGATGCCTTGAGCCCCGCGTGGTCGAGCGCTCGCTGCGACGCCTTGATGGCGAGGTGGGAGGTGAACTCGCCCTCTGCCGCGATGTGGCGCTGACAGATGCCGGTGCGCTGGCGGATCCACTCGTCCGTGGTCTCGACAGAATTCGACAATTCTTCGTTGGTGACGACGCGCTCGGGCAGATACGAACCGCAGCCCTGGACGACAGAACGGATCACGCAGTTCCTCCGGTGGCCTGCATCGTCGCTGGCGGCGTTTCGGCCGCCGAGGTGATCTCGTGCAGCCGCGCCAGCCCCTCGACGAGCTTGCTCTTGTATTCGTAACGGACAAGGTCGACCGCGACACCGATCGCGTAGGCGAAGCCCAGCGCGTCCGTGCCGCCGTGGCTCTTCACGCAGACCCCATCGAGGCCGAGGAACACGCCGCCATTGTAGCGACGCGGATCGACCCGCTTGCGCAGTTTCCGCCAGGCACCGGCTGCGAACAGGTAACCGATCTTGGCAAAGGTAGATGT
>CAIYWM010000281.1 GCA_903929895.1 uncultured Alphaproteobacteria bacterium | reverse complement strand
GGGCAGCGGGTAGAAGACCAGCGCGGGCGGCAGCGGCTGCCCGATGCTCCACAACTTCTTCGCCTGTCCGGGCGGCAGGCAGCCATTGTTCTTCTTCGCAAGGCCTGGCGGACAGTTGCCCGTTGCGAACTCGTTCCGGTAGTAGGTCTGCACGGCGCCTCGATCGCGGTCGGTCACGACGACGTTCACCTGTTGCGGCCCGCCCTGCGCGTTGCCCAGCCCGCGTCCCTGGCCCTGGCCCTGGCCATGTCCCTGTCCCTCTTTCTGATCCTGGCTTTGGCCCTTGCCTTTACCCTGACCCTGACCCTGACCCTGACCCTGGCCTTGTCCCTGCTCGGCACCCTTGTCAGGCCCCCCACCCTTGTCGCCGCCATTGCCGCGCCCCTGCGCAAGGGCGGGTACAGTCAACGCGATGCAAAAAAGTGCGACAAGCGGGATGGCGCTTCGCATGGGTGAACTCCAAAGTTGGCGTGAGGTCGGCGTAAACTCGGCGCCGTAGTCTGGCTTACGGTTTCAACGTCCCGATGGCTGCACGGTTCCCCGTCCCGAAGCGGCAGAGTTCAATGCCCGCCGCTCCAACCGGGGAGACCGGCCCTATGCCGACGCGACCAGCCGGTACTGCCGCTGGAAGAAGGCCGAGTGCAGGCCGCCCTCTGGCGGGCGGGCGGAGATGTGCTGGGTGACCTGGGTATCTTCCGAGGCGTTGCCGGCGACCATCAGCATGACGTGGTTCACCGGGATGGTCTTCAGCGTGCCGCGCTTCAGCAGCGCCTCGAACACCTGCTCGGGCTCGCCCTCGGGAGCGGGAGTCCAGTAGCGCAGCGCCTTCAGCATGCCCTGCGTCGCGGCATCCAGCGCCCGGTAGTCACCGTCGACATAGTGGGTGCCCAGGGTCTCTATGCGGGCGATGCAGATCGGCTCGCCGCCGGCCGCCGGATCCTCCAGGCTGTGGTCGGTGTGCAGTCCGTGCGGCTCGGGAAAGACGAACCGGCCGTAGGCGTAGTGCTCCTTGCGATAGCGCGCCGGCGGGACGAGCAGTTCCATCATCGCGTCGACGTCTTCGTTGTAGAGCCGCACGTACGGCGCCATGGGATCGCCCGCGCCGGCATCAACGCGCTCCTCCCAGCGTTCGTCGACGTTCACCGTCACGACCTCGTCGAACCCGCAGGCGCGTTCGAAGATCTCCTTCGCCACCTCGTCGCGGAAGCGGGCGATCGCCATCGGCAACCGCGTATGCACCGCGCGATCGTTGAAGCTCTCCTGCAGGCGCTCGAGCAGCGACCAGTGCGACTCGGTGAACGGCACCGGCTCCAGCAGCCTGAGCCGGGACGGCAGGCTTGCCCAGGCCTCGCGAAGGGACGTCGTCATCTCTGCAGTCTAGCACCCGGGAGGTGCCGCAGCGAACGCCAGGCGATCCAACCCGCCGCCGATGCCCGACAGCTCGGCTACATCAGGTGCGCCCCTGCCGGCTACTTCCCTAGGCGAACAGGAAGTCCGCGTCCGAAAGGCTCGCCGTCTGCACGCCGATCAGCGTGATCGCGCTGGTCGTGCCGCCGCTGGTGTAGAACAGCGTCGTCGAGTTGTAGCCGAGGCCGAGAGGATCCCATTCGTAGGTCGCGAAGTCCGAGAAGGAATCGATTTCCGCGACCGCGCTGAAGTCCAGCGTCTCGCCGTTGAAGTCGAAGGAGTGGATCGTGTCGGAGCCCCACGTAGCGGCGGTGTAGACGTAGCGGTCGAAGCCCGTCTCGCCGATCATCGTGTCGTTGCCGGCGCCGCCGGTCAGGACGTCGTCCCCGGCGCCGCCGGCAATGTAGTCGTCGGCCGAACCCGCCGTCAGCACGTCGTTGC
>CAIYWM010000280.1 GCA_903929895.1 uncultured Alphaproteobacteria bacterium | reverse complement strand
GTGCCGAGCGGCACCGGGACACCCTTGGTGGCGATGTTTTCCTTGATGGTGATGGGAACGCCGTCGAGCGCGCCCTGCGGCGCGCCTTTCTGCCAGCGCGCCTCGGAGGCCTTTGCGGCCTTGCGCGCGCCCTCGAAGTCCGGGGCGTACAGCGCCTTCAGCTTCGGCTCCCAGGCCTCGATGCGGGCGATCACGGCGTCAGTGGCCTCGACGGGCGACAGCGACTTGGATTTATAGGCAGCGAGCAACTCGCCGGCGGTCATGTCATGCAATGGGGTCATGGCCTGAAAATACACGAATTCCCCGTCGCGTTCCCTTCAACCCGCTGGGGTGGAACGACGCATCCGCTCCGCGGCGTTCGCAGGTAATCTGTTGACCGGCAAGCTGCCGGAGACGATGTTCCGCGCCGATCGTGGTCTTGCCTGCCAGGAAACCTGCAACGGCCATTGTGTAGTCATCGGGCATGGTGTCCTGAGAGAGAAGCGACCGGTCGTTCCGGCCGCACCTCTCACCCTGCCCACAGTTCAGAGTTCGCGACGCGCAGATGCCAGAGCCGCAACGTCTTCCCTATGTCAGCTTCGTCACCTGGGGCCGCAACGACGGGTATACCGATTCCTATACGGAGAGGATGACGCAGGCGCTGGTGTGCCTCGTGCGGCAACTGGAGGCTGCGGCGCTCGATGCCGAGATCGTCATATCGGAATGGAATCCGGCCCCCGGCCGGCCTCTTCTCCTGGATGTCCTCGAGTTGCCATCCAACTCGTCTCATGTCGCCATCCGCGGCGTGGTGAGCGACCCACGCTACCATGCCGCCTTCAAGGGGGCGGACAAACACGGCATGCACAACGGCGAGGCCATCAACGTCGGACTTCGCCGCGCCCGTGGCACCTTCGTCACCCCCAAGGCGAGCGACACCTACCTTTCGCAGGAGACGATCAACCGGATCGCCCGGCGCGATCTCGATCCCGACACTCTTTACCGAGTCGACCGGTACGATGTCGTCGTGCCGCCCGAATTGTGGCGCATGGACGGCAGTGCCTTCCTGGCCGCCCTGGAAACGCTGCCGGCCGAGCGTCTTGATTTTCTTCAGCAGGCGGCCCTCTGGCGATTGAGAGATCTGCATACCAACGCGAGCGGTGACTTCCTGCTCCTGTCGTCGCGCTGGTGGCACACGCTCCACGGTCATCCCGCCGACGACCTCGTCTTCAGTCTCGATGGCGATTCGCTCATCATGCATGCGGCCGCGGCGTTGGGTGTGCGACAGTGCCGATGGTTGGGAGGAGCCAAAGTCTTCAAGCCGCGCCATGGGCATCTCAACAATGCCCGGACCAGCGTCGTCTGGCGCCCCTGGCAGCGCACGCTCGAACGCATTCTGATCCGCCTCGGTGGTGCGGAACTCGCCCATAAGGGGCGCATGACGCTCGACTACCCCAAGCGGCAAATCAAGTCCGTGCTGGCGCCCTCGGTGGAGCGTCAATTTGTGCGCCCCGCAAGCCGATGGGCCGCGGGCGTGCGGCCTGTTCCCACCCAACCGGCGAACTGGGGTCTGGCCGATCAGCCGCTGGCGACGCGGGAGATTTGCCGGGCCGCCTGGGAAAACTGATCGTTGCGCGCAAGCATATCCGGCGCGCCTTCGTTCGGACCCGAATCGCAGATAGACTGAAATCATGGTCTATATCGAGCTGCTGATCGCCGTCGTCCTCATCCTCATCAACGGCGTTCTTGCAATGTCCGAACTGGCCGTCGTCTCGGCGCGCCGGGGCCGGCTGAAGGCCATGGCCGAGGGCGGCTCGCGCGGCGCCACCGCGGCGCTGCGGCTGGCCGACGATCCGGGCCGCTTCCTCTCGACGGTACAGATCGGCATCACCCTTGTCGGCATCCTCGCCGGCGCCTTCTCGGGCGCCACGCTGGGCGGCCGCCTGACGACGGTGCTCGTCGACACGGGCCTGCCCCTGCGCTTCGCCGAACCGCTGGCCTATGGCGGCGTGGTCGCCCTGATCACCTATCTGTCGCTGATCGTGGGCGAGCTGGTGCCCAAGCAGATCGCGCTGCGCAACGCCGAGGCCGTCGCCGCGACCGTGGCGCCCGGCATGACGATGCTGGCGCGCATTTCCGCCCCGGTCGTGTGGCTGCTCGACGTGTCGGGTAAGGCGATCCTCCGCCTGCTGGGTGGACGGCAGAGCGGCGATTCGCCGGTCACCGCCGAGGAGATCAAGGCGCTGATCGCCGATGGCGAATCCTCGGGCGCCATCGAGCCGCGCGAGCGCGGCATGATCAGCGCCGTGATGCGTCTCGGAGACCGGCCCGCCCGGGCCATCATGACGCCACGACACGACCTCGACAGCGTCGACCTGTCGCTCGCACCGCAGGCGCTGTTGCAGACCGTGCAATCGAGCGTCCACGCCCGCCTGCTCGCCTGGGACCCGGTCGCCAACCCCGCCGCCGGCGCCGGCCGCAAGACCGACCTGCTGGATGCCTTCCTCCGCGACGGCGCCGCCGCTCCGCGCGCCCTCGTCAGGCCCGCGCCCATCG
>CAIYWM010000279.1 GCA_903929895.1 uncultured Alphaproteobacteria bacterium | reverse complement strand
GGTGGTCGCCCTAGCGGCGGCGGGGGCGGGGGCGGCGGACGTCCCGGCGGCGGCGGTGGTGGTGGGGGTGGTGGACAGCGAGGCGGCGGCGGTGGTGGAGGTCGGCGATGACTAAATTGGTTTCCCGGTTCCTGGCCGCACTCGTCCTGTATGTGGGCCTGCTCGGTGCATCCCTCGCTCAGGCACCGACGCCCCAACTGAAGGGGTTCCCGACGCCGGAGGCCGCGGCTGACGCGCTCACCGACGCCATCCGCAAGCACGACGACAGGGAGATCACTGCCATCCTCGGCGTCGACTGGCACACGCTGATTCCTGGCAGTGACTGGCAGGATGAGGAACTGCGCGGGAATTTCCTGAAGGCCTGGGACGAGGGCCACAGGATCATCCAGGAGACGCCTGAGAAGGCGCTGGTCGGCGCGGGAAGCACGGGCTGGATCTCGCCGCTGCCGATCGTGAAGCAGGGCGATGCATGGCGCTACGACGTCGAGGCTGGCCGGGCCGAACTCGACGCGCGCCTCATCGGTCGCAACGAACTGGCCGTCATCCAGACCCTGCTGGCGATCGTGGACGCACAACACGACTACGCCGCACTCGATCCGATGAAGCTCGGCGTGCCGGTCTATGCGCGTCGCCTCCTGAGTTCGCCGGGCCTCAAGAACGGCCTCTACTGGGAGACGAAACCAGGCGAGCCGGCGAGCCCGCTGGGCCCGCTGCTCGCCAAAGCGCAACCGGGAGAGATCGAGCGTGACGGGTATTATGGCTACCGCTTTCGGCTGCTCTACAGCCAGGGGCCAGATGCGCCAGGCGGCGCCCGCGACTATCTGGTCCGCGACCGCATGCGGGGCGGCTTCGCCGTCATCGCCTGGCCGGTGCGCTATGGCGAGACCGGCGTGATGACTTTCATGATCAGCAACGACAGCGACGTCTACGAAAGGGACCTGGGCGAAGAGACGGCGCAGAAGGCTGCGGCGATCAATGTCTTCAATCCCGATAGCAGCTGGCAGAAGGCCGACATGACGCCACCTTGACTTAAGTCAATACGGCGTGCGGCCGGGACGCTCACAATAGGCACCGCGTGGGGAGACAACGTGATGCGTACGATCCTTTTGTTGATGGCCATGGCAGGCATGACTTGCGGCTGCGACCAGTTCGAGAGCATGTCGCCCGGCCAGAAGGGGGCGGTCACGGGAGCGGCCCTCGGCACCGGCATCGGCATGGTCTCCGGCGGCAGCTTCGGACAGGTGGTAGGGGCTGGACTGATCGGCGGCGCCGTCGGCTATGTCGGTGGCACGGCCATCGGCAACAGGAACTGATCCCGGAGGACACCGCATGACAAGCAGGACGCTTGCCGCATCGGCCGCGCTTGGCATTCTGGCCGTCGGTGCTTCGGCCGGACTCGCCCAGACCGCGAGCCTAACCTTCGAGAGGGCGGCCTACGTTACCTGCCGCGAGGCCCATGTCCTGCCGCCGGATCAGCGCATCGCCCTGACCATCTTCCTGGCCGAGCATGTCGCCCGGCATCGCGGCATCACGATTCCCGATGGTGAGATGGGCGTCCAGCTCGCAAGCCTCGTCCGCGGCGGATGCACGCTTTCCCCCGATGCCTACCTCTTCTCGGTGATCGATCGGGCGGTCGCCGTGGAGTCGGACCGGCTGCCGAAGCGCTGACGACTTGAACGGAGCAAAGCCATGAAGACGGTACGCCGCGTGCTGGCCGAGGCGCCGCTGTCCTGGCTGCTGTTCGCCGTGCCGATCGCTGCCTGGATGCACCATGCGAGGCCCGACTCGCCCCTCCTGGTCTTCGTGCTGGCCTGTGTCGCCATCGTGCCGCTGGCCGGCCTGCTGGGCGTGGCGACCGAGAAGCTGGCAGCGCGTCTCGGCGAGGGGATCGGCGGCTTTCTCAACGCCACCCTGGGCAATGCCGCCGAACTGATCATCGCCCTGGTGGCGCTGCGGGCCGGCATGCTCGATGTCGTCAAGGCGTCGCTTACCGGCTCGATCATCGGCAATCTGCTGCTGGTGCTGGGAGCGGCGTTCCTGGCGGGCGGCCTGCGCTACAAGATCCAGACCTTCGCCACCATCGGTGTGCGCACGCAGATCGGCATGATGGCGCTGGCCGCCATCGCTATCCTGGTGCCGTCGGTCTTCACCGCCACGGGTTCGGGTGAAATGGCGAGCCGCTCTGTCGCGTTCAGCGTCGTGGTCTCGGTGGTGCTGCTGGTCGTGTATGCGCTCAGCCTCCTGTTCCTGCTGCGTACCCATGCCGATCTCTTCCGCGGCGAGGAGCAGGCCGGCGAGGGGGAGCCTCACGGAACGGCCTGGCCCGTCTCTCTAACGGTCGGCGTGATGTCCGTGGTCACGCTGCTGATCGTCTGGATGAGCGAGATCCTGGTCGGGACCGTCGAGCAAGCTTCCGCCGCCCTGGGCCTCTCCCAATTGTTCGTCGGCGTGGTGGTCGTTGCGGTGGTCGGCAACGCGGCCGAACACAGTACCGCCGTGCTGGTGGCCTCGCGCAATCGCATGGAGATGGCAATCGGCATCGCCATCGGCAGCAGCACGCAGATCGCGCTGTTCGTTACACCGCTGCTGGTGTTGCTCAGCCTCGTGG
>CAIYWM010000278.1 GCA_903929895.1 uncultured Alphaproteobacteria bacterium | reverse complement strand
GGACCTGACGTCGAGACCGGCCATCCAGCACACCCCATGCAAAACACCGGGCAAATTGGCCCTTCAACGGTACCTGGATACCGGCTTCAGGGGTGCGACTCTGGCTTCGTTTGATTCATTTATTTCGTTTGTTTCGTTTATTTGCCCGGTCTCGGCTTTTGCAACGGCCCGTTGGCCCACTCCTCGCTCCGGTTCGGGCGGGGTAACCCCCGCCCTCAGACGACGATAAACTTGCGCTCCGCCGGCTACTTGTCTTCCGGCTTCAGCATCAGCCGCTCGACGCGACCGCCTTTCACCAGGTGGGTGTCCAGCACCTCGTCGACGTCTTCCTTGGTCGGCACCCGGTACCAGATTCCTTCCGGATAGATCACGAGGGTCGGCCCCAGCTCGCAGCGGTCGAGGCAGCCGGCGTTGTTGATGCGCACGTTCTTGAGGCCGAGCGCCTTGGCGCGGCTCTTCATGTGGTCGCGCAGGGCCTCGCCGCCGCGCTCGGCGCAGCAGCCGCGCGGATGGCCCGCGGGACGCCGGTTGGTGCAGCAGAAGACGTGGGCTTCGTAGTAGGGCTTGGGATCGGCGGGCTGGTCGCGCTGGCTCATGATCCGGCTATTCCTTCTTGGTCGATCCGCCGGAGGCGATGTTGGCCAGCTGGGACCAGAAGACCTGCTGCATCTGCTGCATCTGGTCCATGCCCTGCATGGAGGCCGGTAGCCAGGTCTTGAAGATCGTCTCGGGGTTCATCGACCCCAGGCTGGAGCGCAGGCGCTCCTCGATCTCGTTCATGATGCGATCCTGCATCGGCTTGATGTCCGGCAGGCCCATGAAGGCGCGGGCCTCCTCGGGCGTGCAGGTCACTTCGACATTCACCTTCATGGGCCACTCCGTTTTGGGAACCTTAGCATGCTATGACCCGGGCATGACGACCCCCCGGTTGGCCCCCTGGTTGGCCAAAAATCCGCGCGCCACGCGCCCCCTGCCATTCGGTCGCGAACAGCAGTTCGTGATCAATCCCAACGGGATTCCCGAACTGTGCGAGGAGCTGAAGGCCTGCCCGGCGCACAAGCCGACACCGCTCTACGAGCTGCCGGCGCTGGCCGCCCGGCTGGGTGTGGGCGAGATCCGGGTCAAGGACGAGAGCCAGCGCTTCGGGTTCGGCGCCTTCAAGGCGCTGGGCGGCGTGATCGCCGTCGCCAACGTGCTGACCGGCGCGGTCGGCGAAGCCTACCACTCCGCGCCCTCCTTCGAGAGCGTGATGAAGGGCGAGCACAAGGAAATCACCGGCCGCTTCGTGTTCACCGCCGCGAGTTCGGGCAACCACGGCCGCTCGGTCGCCGCCGGCGCGAAGCTGTTCGGCAATCGCTGCGTGATCTTCCTGCCCAAGTTCACCAGCGCCGAGAAAGAAGCCGCTATCCGGGCGCGCGGCGCCGAGGTGATCCGGGTCGACGGCGACTACGACACCGCCGTCGCCGAGTGCCGCCGCCAGGCCGAGACCAACGGCTGGACGATCATCTCCGACACGTCGTGGGAGGGCTACGATTCGGTGCCGCGCAGCGTGATGCGCGGCTATTGCGTGCTGGCCCACGAGGCCGCCGTCGAGCAATGGGGCGCAGCGCCCACCCATGTCTTCGTGCAGGCCGGCGTCGGCGGACTGGCGGCGGCGGTGATCGGCTATCTCTGGGCGGTCTGCGACGAGCGGCCGGTCTCGATCGTGGTCGAACCCGAGAGCGCGGATTGCTGGTTCCAGAGCAACCTCGCCGGCACGCCGACCCTGGCCAGTGGCAATGCCGACACGGTGATGGGCGGTCTGGCCTGCCGCGAAATCTCGCCCGTCACCTGGCCGGTCATCGGCACTGCAGCCGACTGGTTCATGACCATCGGGGAGGACAGCGTCCTGCCGGCCCGCCGGCTCTACGCGAAGCCGCTGGGCCAGGATCCCGCCATCATCTCAGGCCCCTCGGGCTGCGCGGGCCTCGCCGGCCTGATGCGCGTCTGCACCGACGCGGACGCCTTCAAGGCGCTGGGCCTCGGCCCGACCTCGCGCGTGCTGCTGATCAACAGCGAAGGCAATCTGGGCGAGCCCTTGCCGTCCTGAGCCCGCTCGTGGAGTGACGACGATGCCGGTCCCCGTCGAGTACAAGCGCGCGTCGATGGACTTCGAGCAGTTCATGCTCGATGCGCGGGAGATCTCCGGCCTCGCGACGACTCACCAGACCTACACGATGGTGCAAGGCGTGTTTCAGGCCTTCCGCCGACGCCTCGATGTGAAAGAGGCGATCGGGTTCGCCAACATGCTGCCGCCGGTGCTGCGGGCGCTCTTCGTCGCCGACTGGGATCTCGACGAGCCACGCCGGCCGTTCGAGGATCGCGCGATCATGACGCGTGAGGTGCAATCGCTGCGCCCCGACCACAATTTCGCGCCGCCCACCTCGATCCACGACGTTTCCGCCGCGCTCCGCAAGAACATCGACCAGGCCGGACTGGATCGCGTGCTGACAGGATTGCCGCCCGGCGCCGTGGCATTCTGGCAGGTCGATTGACTGTCAGTTGTCCTTTCACCCCCTCTGCCCGCTGTGGTAGCAAATCACGCCGAATCATCCGGCAGGGGGAGATACAAGAGAATGAACGTGGAGAAACTGGCGGGCCTTGGCCGCCTGATGATTTCTGTCGGCCTGCTGGCGACGACGGCGGCCTGTGCGACGGTGGTCGGCGGCACCACCCAGGAAGTCTACGTCGATACCGAGCCGAAGGGCGCCACCTGCGCGGTCAATCGCCAGGGCGCCACCGTCGGATTCATCAAGCCGACCCCGGGCAAGGTGGGCCTCTCGCGCTCCAAGGAAACCGTCATCCTGGCCTGCACCCTCGACGGCTACGAGCAGTCGAACGAGGTCCTGGTCGCCAGCTTCACCGGCGCCACGGTCGGCAACCTCCTGCTGGGTGGACTGGTCGGCGTCGCCATCGATGCCGCCTCCGGCGCCAACAACAAGTACCCCGAGCGCGTGATGGTCATCCTGACACCCGCGAGCTTCCCCAGCGACGAGGCGCGCGATGCCCACTATGCCGGCATCCGCCAGCGCATCGAAGCCGGCGCCAAGGCCGAAATCGACCTCGTGAACACGCGCTGCAGCTCGACCAACCGCGAACTCTGCACGATCGAGGCCAAGCAGATCTCCGACGCCCGCGACAAGGCGCTGGCCGATCTCGACAAGCGCCGGCTGGCCGCCAAGGTCGTGCCGGCCTGACATCGGCGCACTGACATTCTTGTCTCGCTGCACGAAGCGACGCATCCTGCGGGCACATCACAGGAGTTTCGGTTCGTGCAGCTTCAGCTCAAGACTTGGCAGTTCGTCGACGACTATCTCAAGACCAAGACCGGCATCATCATCCCGATCGGTTCGACCGAGCAGCATGGCCCGACCGGCCTGATCGGCACCGACGCTCTGACGGCGGAAATGATCGCCCGCGGCGCCGGCGAGAAGGTGGGCGCGCTGGTGGCGCCGACCATCTCGGTCGGCAAGGCGCCGCCCCATCTAGCTTTCGCCGGCTCGAGCACCCTGAAGCCGACCCCGCTGATCGCCGTGGTGCGCGACACGGTGGTGTCGCTGGCGCGGCACGGCTTCACCCGCTTCTTCTTCGTGAACGGCCATGGCGGCAACATCGCCACCGTCACCGCGGCCTTCTCCGAGATCTATGCCGAGCGCTCGATGGAGCGGATGAGCAACCAGCCCTCCATCAAGTGCGCGCTGCGCAACTGGTGGGACGGGCCGGGCATCAAGCGGCTGAGTTCGGAGCTCTATCCGACCGGCGAGGGCAGCCACGCCACCGCCTCCGAGGTGGCGCTCACCTGGTACAAATATCCCGAGACGATCCAGCGCAAGGAGATGGAGCCGCGCATCGCGCCGAACGGCTCGTTCGCCGACGCCGAGGATTACCGCCGCACCTTCCCCGACGGCCGCATCGGCTCGGACCCCAACCAGGCCACGCCCGAGCACGGCAAGCGCTTCTACGACACCGCCGTCGAGGAGGTCGCCCGCGACTACGAGGCCTGGGTGGCGCGGTAGAGTTTTTCTACAACGACCTCACCCTTGTAAGTCGGCGTCTGCCGGATCGGCTAGACTAGCCGGCGCGGTGGCGGCGGGTAGACCGACTCACCCGAGGGCGTCGAAGCTCGTTCCTCAGCAAGGTCGCCCGTCCGTCGTTCCAGCGAACCCGAACAGTCGCGTGGGCCGCATCGCGAGCTCGCTTTCGCAAGGAAGGGTTGCCATGGAACACCATCGCATTGTCGGCATCGACGTTTCGAAGGACCGACTGGATGTGCATGTCCTGCCGTCGCAAGAGGCCTTTGCGGTTTCCCGCGACGCAACGGGGCTCGTCGAGCTGTGCCGCCGCCTGGGCGACACGGTAGACCTCGTGGCTGTCGAAGCCACTGGCGGCTACGAGACCCTCGTCGCCGCGACCCTCTCCGACCACGGCGTGCCTGTGGTGATCGTCAATCCGGCGCAGGTCCGGGCCTTTGCCCAGGCGCTGGGACAGCGAGCCAAGACCGATCCGATCGACGCCGCGGTCATCGCCCGCTTCGCCGAGGCCACCCGGCCCCAGATCCGGCCGCTGCCCGATGGGGCCGCTCGCCTGCTTGCCGATCTGATGGCGCGGCGGCGCCAGATCGTCGAGATGATCGCGTCCGAACGCCAGCGCCTGCATCGCACCGAGCCGCCGCGCGTGCGCAAGAGCATCGAGCGATTGTTGAAGGCTCTCGAGCGGGAACTCGGCACCATCGACCATGACATCGATGGCGCCGTGCGCGGTTCACCGCTGTGGCGGGAGAAGGAAGACCTGCTGGCATCGGTGCCAGGCATTGGCTCGATCATCGCCAGGACCTTGCTGGCCGAGCTGCCCGAGTTGGGGCGGCTCGATCATAAAAAGATTGCAGCGCTTGCCGGCCTGGCTCCCTACACACGCCAGTCCGGTCTCTGGAAGGGCAAGGCCCGGATCGGGGGCGGACGGGCGGTGGTCCGAACAGCCCTCTTCATTGGCGCCCAGGTCGCCAAGCGCTGGAACCCACCCTTGAAAGCCTTCTACGAGCGCCTCATCGCCGCCGGTAAGACCAAGATGGTCGCCACAATCGCCGTCGCACGCAAACTTCTTGTCATCCTAAACGCAATCCTCAGAGACAGGACACCATGGCAAAACGCTTGACCTCAGACACAGTCGCTGAGAACCTGTGAATCTTTTTCTTTTGAATTCACTCCAGTGATGATTCCATCAAAGCGCACTTGGTGGAGGTGCTGATGCCGGAGAAGGATCTGTTCGACGGCCTTCCGGAGCAGTCGGTGGCGAAGGCCGAGCCCGGCTCGGGCAAGCCGCGGATGCGTGAACCGGAGCGGCGGCAGGTAGAACTTCGGCCGGTAGATCTCGACAGCCTTCTGGCGGCGGATCATCCGGCACGTGTGATCTGGCGCTATGTCGAGCGGCTGGATCTGAGGGTGCTGGAGGATGCGATCGGGGCGCGTGAGCACACGCCGGGCCAGGCTCCGGCGAGCCCTCGTCTTCTGCTGGCGCTGTGGCTCTATGCGACGAGCCAGGGCGTGGGCAGCGCGCGGGCGCTGGAG